>NZ_JBBCQL010000032.1:0-27834 GCF_037149975.1 Chryseobacterium sp. VD8
TTTACTTTATCTCCAACTTTTAAGTCAGCAGAAAGAGCATCCCAAGGATGCGCTTCTAACTGCTTCATACCTAACTGGATTCTTGTTTTCTCATCATCAAAATCAAGGATAACCACTTTTACAGTCTGTCCGTCCTCAAGGATTTCAGATGGGTGGTTCACTCTAGACCAAGAAAGGTCTGTAATGTGGATCAATCCATCAACACCTCCTAAATCGATGAACACACCGTAAGAAGTAATATTCTTAACAGTACCTTCAAGAACCTGTCCTTTTTCTAACTGAGCGATGATTTCTTTTTTCTGACCTTCGATATCTGCTTCGATCAATGCTTTGTGAGATACTACTACGTTTTTGAACTCAGGGTTGATTTTCACAACTTTGAATTCCATAGTTTTTCCTACGAACTGATCGTAATCTTTAATTGGCTTAACGTCGATCTGAGAACCAGGTAAGAATGCTTCGATTCCGTGTACGTCAACGATCATACCTCCTTTAGTTCTAGACTTAACAAAACCGTTAACGATTTCACCTGTTTCGTGAAGTTCGTTTACTTTATCCCAAGCTTTTAGCGTTCTTGCTTTTCTGTGAGATAACTGTAACTGTCCTGTTTTGTCCTCTCTTCTGTCTACCATTACTTCTACCTCGTCTCCTACTTTAAGACCTTGGTTGTAACGGAATTCGTTAAGAGAAATAACACCTTCAGACTTGAAGTTGATGTCTACGATAGCTTCTTTATCAGTTAATCTTACTACTTTACCAATTAGAACGTCGTTATCGTCTAAGTTGTTTAAAGATCCGTTGTAGATTTCTTCTAAATCGCTTTTCTCTTTTCTAGCATCAGCATCAAGACCAGATTCGAAAGAATCCCAGTCAAATTGTTCAGGTGCTACGTTTTGATTTAATAATAATTCAGCTGAATTTGTCTCTTTTGACATAATTCTAATTAAATTTGTATTCCTTCTCTTTCAACGGTCTGAATAAATGTGAATTGAAAAATACGGAAGTAATTAATTTTTAGTTATTTACTCTTCAAACCTTTTCGCCACAAAAGTGGGTGCAAAGATATGAAATTTATTTGAAACAAACAATAATATTCTGAGCATCAAAATACTGCATATTCTTACCAGACAATGCATACTTTATTATTCATCCCTGAAATATTGTTCTAATAAAATGAAGCTACCTAAAACGGCTAAATCATCATTTTAATCCAGCCTTTGAAATCAGGAAAAAGCTTTATAATTTTTTATTGATATCTTTTAGTTTAAACAAATCTTAAACTTTCAACTGAAAAAAACAACTAGCTAACACCATAACGAATTCTGTATCTTTGCACCATGGAACTAGAATCTATCTACGAAAAACTGCAGATTCAGGACATGAATCAGATGCAGAAATCTACATACAAAGCAACAGAAAACAATCAGGATATTGTTCTGCTCTCTCCTACCGGTTCGGGAAAAACACTGGCTTTTTTGTTTCCTGTGCTGCGAAATTTAAAGCAAAACAGTTCAGGAATTCAGGCCCTTATTCTGGTTCCGGCGCGAGAACTGGCTTTACAGATCGAGCAGGTTTTTAAAGCAATGGGAACCGATTTTAAAGTTTCCGTGTGTTATGGCGGTCACGACAAAAAAATTGAGGTAAACAACCTGATTGAAGCTCCGGCTGTATTAATCGGAACACCGGGAAGAGTGGTTTATCATTTGAGAAATAATAATTTTGATCCGAAAACCATCCAAACGCTGGTTCTGGACGAGTTTGATAAGGCTCTTGAGCTTGGTTTTCATGATGATATGGAGTTTATTTCCAATTCATTAAAAGGATTGTCTCAGAGAATTTTAACTTCCGCAACGGCAATGGACGAAATTCCTGCTTTTACGGGATTAAAAGATGAAAAGATTATTGATTTTTTAAAGCTGAGCGAAGCAAAACCCGACATTCAGTTTAAAAAAGTAATGACTACACCGGAAGAAAAGCTGGATACTTTATTCAATTTAATCTGTAAAATCGGGAACAAAAGAACTCTGATTTTCTGCAATCACAGAGAAGCGGTTGACCGGATTTCCGAGCTTCTCCGCCAGAAAGGAATCGACAGAGAAACCTTCCACGGAGGAATGGAACAGGATGAAAGGGAACGCGCCCTGCTGAAATTCAGGAACGATTCTGTAAGAATTTTAATCACTACCGATCTGGCTGCAAGAGGGTTAGATGTTCCGGAAGTAGAATCGATCGTTCATTATCAGTTACCGCCGAAAGAAGATGCTTTTATCCACAGAAACGGACGTACAGCAAGAATGAACGCGAAAGGTTTTGCGTATCTTATTATGACGGAAGATGAAAATTTCCCTTTCATCAAAAACAATACGCCGGAAGACAACGTTGCCGGATTTACCAAAGTGCCGGAAAAAACGCCTTTCCAGACCATTTACATCAGCGCCGGAAAAAAAGACAAAGTGAATAAAGTGGACATTGTTGGCTATCTGCTGAAAAAAGGAGAACTCCAGAAAGAAGATGTCGGCTTGATCGAAGTAAAAGACACAACTTCTTATGTTGCCGTATCGAGAAATAAAGTAAATGCTCTTCTGAAAAAACTTGCCAATGAAAAACTGAAGGGCAAGAAAGTGAAAATGGAGGTAGCGTATTAAGATTGAGGTTGAGGTTAAGATTTAGATTAAGGCTGAGATTAAAACACAACGCTTATCTAAATCTTAACCTCAACCTTAAAATTTACCTAACTCCTCTTACTCGTGTCGGTAAAGTATATACAGACTTCGAAGCGGTGATGAACAGAACATCATTATTTTTCCCTCCGAAAGTCACGTTGGAAGTCCAGTCTTCTTCAATCGGAATATGATAAATTTTCTTTCCTTCTCTGTTGAATACATGAACTCCTTTTCCTGTCAAATAAAGATTTCCGTGTTTGTCTAACGTCATTCCGTCGGAACCCATTTCGCAGAAAAGTTTTTTCTCGGATAATTTTCCTTCGCCCAAAATATCATAAACATACGTTTTTCCGGCATCAATATCCGAAACATACAATTTTCTGAATTTTTCGCTTCCTACCACTCCATTCGGCTGTGTAAAGGTTTCAAGTTTGGAAATCTGTCCGTCTTTATTTCTGTAGTATAAACTTTTATGCGGAGTTTCCTGCTTAAAATTCACCCAGTAATCTCGTACATACAGAGGATCGGTAAAATACATTCCGCCAAACTCGTCATTCCAGACATCATTCGGTCCGTTCAGTCTTTTGCCTTCAAAACCTTTCAGCAGAACCTGTACTTTTTTATCTTTTGAGATTTTCCAGATTTCACCCTGATCGTCGGAACAGGTGATTAAATTATCATCTTTATCGAAATGTGTTCCGTTGGCTCTTCCCGTTTTATTCATGAACTCAATCACTTTATTGGTTTTCCAGTCCCAATAATAAATCTTATCATTCGGCTGATCCGTGAAGTACACGTTTCCTTCTTTATCCGAGGAAGGACCTTCCGTAAAACTGAACTGATCCGAAACTTTTTCGGGCTTTACATCTTCATAAAACATTTTAGTGGTATTTACTGATTGACAGCTGTATACTGCTAAAATCAAACCAAGAGAACCGGTTTTTAAAATATTTTTCATTCCGCACAATTTTTAAAGCAGGCAATTTACGATATGTAAACGAGATTCAAAGTTTATTTTCTCTTTTTGATTAAATAAAAACCAAATCCAAAATGTCCGAATTGTACTATTTCAGAAGTGGATCATATTAGTTCCCGAAGCATTTATTACAGAGCTTTGTATCAGTGAAAAACACTAAAGGATTTTAGTTAAAAACATCTGGAAATGATCATTTAAACTTCATTAAATGATTTCAGCCAGCTTTCAGATCAAATCAAAAAGATGAATACACAGAACAGCAATTTTCAGGCTCCGGAACTTTATGAGGAAAGTTTTAGAAATTCCGTAGGAACAATGGACGAAACCGGAAAAAGAAAATGGGTCTATCCGAGAAAACCCAAAGGAAAATTTACCGACTACAGAGATTATGTAACTTATTTGCTTTTAGCGATATTTTTCACTTTACCTTTTGTGAAAATCAACCATAATCCTTTTCTTTTATTTAATGTTATCGACAGAAAATTTTTTATTTTCGGACAACCGTTTTATCTTCAGGATTTTTTCATTTTAGCACTTGGAGCCGTTACTTCCGTTATTTTCGTGATGCTTTTCACCGTTGTTTTCGGAAGGATTTTCTGTGGCTGGCTTTGTCCGCAGACCATTTTTATGGAAGGGGTTTTCCGGAAAATAGAATACTGGATCGAGGGCGACCGTAATAAACAGATGAAGCTCGACCGACAGGAATGGAACAGCGAAAAAATAAGAAAAAGGCTAACCAAATGGTCTGTTTATGCCGCTATTTCTGTGGTGATTACCAATTTCATGTTCATGTATATTGTCGGTTATGAAGAAGTTTTCAGGATCATCACCGAAGGTCCCGCAGAAAATCCTTTGAAGTTTCTTGCGATGATCTGTTTCACTTCTGCTTTCTATTTTGTTTTTTCATGGCTGAGAGAGCAGGTTTGTACTTTGGTTTGTCCGTACGGAAGATTGCAGGGCGTTCTGATCGACAAACAGACCATCAATGTTTATTATGATTTTAAAAGAGGTGAAAACCGCTCCAAATGGAAAAAAGACGAAGACCGAAAAGCTGTTGGAAAAGGAGATTGTATAGACTGTAATCAATGTGTTGTTGTCTGTCCTACAGGAATTGACATCCGAAACGGACAGCAACTGGAATGCGTAAACTGTACCGCCTGTATTGATGCGTGTGACGAAATTATGGTAAAAGTAGGTCTTCCGAAAGGACTGATCCGTTATGCCACAGAAGCGGAAATTGAAAATCAGGAGAAATTCAAATTTACCGGAAGAATGAAAGCAACAACGGTAATTTTAACTTTACTGATCGGGTTTTTAGGATTTCTGATGTACGACAGAGGTTCGATGGAAGCGAAATTCATAAAACCGGCAGGATCAACATTTTTCATTAAAAACGGAAAAATTACGAATACTTTTATTTATACGCTTTTAAACAAATCCAACGAAAAGAAAACACTCACAATAAAAGTCTTGAATCCTAAGAATGCGGAAATCAATTTCTTTGGCAATGAAAAAATCATATTGAAAGGAGATCAGATTTTAAAAGGAAATATCAACATTTCTTTCCCTGAAAAAGAGATCCGGTTTTCGAAACAGAATATGACGATCGGTGTTTTTGATGAAAAAGGAAATATGGTAGATTCTTTCGAAACGGTATTTGAAGGACCTTTTCAATTGGTATTGTAGATATTGAGTTTGAAGAGTTTGAGAGCTTTAGAGTTTAGAGAGTTTGGGAGTTAAACTTCACAGCATCAACTAAAAACGGACAACCATCAACAAAAATTAAGCCTTATATTTTTTAATGAATTGAGTGGGAGTCATGCCGGAAGTTTTACGGAAAACTCTCACAAAATAGGAATATTCTTCGAAACCAAGACGAAAGGCAATTTCTGTAAGGCTTTCATCAAGATACATAAGCATTCTTTTAGCTTCCAGAATTATCCTTTCTGTAATAACGTCAGTCGCTGTTTTCTGAACGATCGTTCTGGTAATTCTGTTTAAATGTTTAGACGAAATTTCCAATAAAGAAGCATAGAAAGCAACGGATTTTTCTTTTGCGAAATGCTCTTCAATAAGATTTTCGAACTGCTGATAATGTTTAAAGTAAGAAATATTAACTTCAGAATTTTCTTTTCCCAGCTCTTTTGAAAAAGACCGTGTTGCCTGAATAAAAATCTGTGACATCAGTGAAAGGATAAAACCATCTTTCATCGCGTTTTGAAGCTGATATTCTTTTTCCAGTGCTGCAAAAAGGTGATTATTTTCCCTTAGTTCTGTTGCAGTAAGCTGTAATTTTCTGGGGAAATTAACCGATCCGAAAAAGGGAAAACTTCTGAGCTTCTGATTAACGTAATGCATTTCGTAAAAATCCTGTGAGCAGAAAAAAATATATCCGTCGATATCCTCAGAAAGTTCCCAACTGTGAATCTGTCCCGGAGACATAAAAAATAAGCTTCCCGTCGAAACGTCATATTTCTGAAAATCAATTTCATGTGTTCCGCTACCTTTGGTAAAGAGAATCGTGGCATAAAAATCATGACGGTGCGGTTTTTCAATATGTCTGTGTCCCAAAACCAGATGCTCCTTCATTCGGTTGAAATAAAAATCTGAGGTATTTTTACCCGGCTGAAAAAGATTGATATGCAGAACAGAAATAGAATTCACTTTTTTATACGTTTTTCACCATCAAAAATAACAAAAAGAATTACATTTCCTCATCTTAAAATTCACATTGAACCCTGATTTACAAAGCGGAGAATGAACTTTTTGCCCTCTTAATTTGCTGTGGGATTTAAAAAATTTTTATCTTTGAGCATTACGATTCTAAAAATGAAGATAAATTTACCTGATAAACTGTATTATTCAATAGGAGAAGTAGCGAAAGCTTTTGATGTAAATACTTCATTAATACGTTATTGGGAACAGGAATTCCCTATCATTAAGCCCAAAAAGAACAAAAAAGGCAACCGGTATTTCACTCCGGAAGACATCAAAAATCTTCAGATCATCTATCATCTCGTAAAAGAAAAAGGCTATACTCTGGACGGTGCCAAAATCGCATTAACCACCAACAGCAAGATCTCCGAAACCATTACCATCATCGACAGACTGGAATTTGTAAAGGCTGAATTGCTGAAGCTGAAGGAGTCTTTAGCGGAGAGGGATGTGGAATAATTGAAATCTTTCATTCATAATTTTATTTCAATTCATTTTTTAAAGCAGAATAAAAGAATTTATATCCTAAAATAATCCAATTGCAACTCCCTCATTGCGAATACTTAACAGAATGATTAAGTTTACAGCGATGAAAAAAAACGATTACCAGAGATTGGCATTGATGGGAATATTGCTGATCATTTTATTTGCCTTCCAGAAATATACAAGTAAGGAAAAGGAAAAATTTCCAGATGTTCAGTTTATTACACAACCTTTAGTTTCTCTCAGCTTTACTGAGTTTGATCCCAATGAACTGGATGAAAAGCAATGGCAGAATTTAGGCTTTACGGAAAAACAAACAGCGACGATTCTTAATTATAAGAAAGTAGTCGGAGGAAGATTTGTATCAAAGGAACAACTGAAAAAATGCTTTGCTATTTCTGAGGAAAAATTTTCTGAGCTTAACCACTATATTTTACTTCCGGAAACCGGTAAAGAAGCAAAATCAGTTGCATTCAAAAGCTTTGAAAAAAAATCGATAACAGTTAGAGGAAAATTTAACCCCGATCTTTATTCGGCAGACGACTGGACGAAAATGGGCTTTAGTGAAAAGCAGGCAGAAGCTATTTTAAAATACAAAAGTTATCTGGGCGGAAGTTTTGTGAGCAAGGAAAAATTCAGGGAGTGCTTTATCATCAGTGAAGAGAATTTTCAGAAGATCAATCCTTATCTTATTCTGCCGGAGAAAACACCGAAAAATCAAAGAGCTGCTAAAAATTTCAATGATAATAAAAAGAAAATTCAATATCATTCTTTCGATCCGAATGCATTGGATTTTGAAGGCTGGAAGTCTTTTGGCTTCTCCGACAAACAGGCACAAATTATCATCAATTACCGTGACCGGAATTTAAAAGGGAGCTTTAAAAGTCTGGAAGACATTCAGAAGTGTTTTGTGATTTCTTCTGAGAAATTTGAAGAAATGAAACCGTTCATCAAATTCAATGCAGAAAAAATTGCGGTGAGTAAAAATGACAAATCTGAAAATAAGCAGCGGGAAAAAACGGATTTTACCAAGGTAGATTTAAACGCAATAACCTACAAGCAGCTTATAGAGTTTGGATTTGAAGGAAAAGCAGCCGGTTCGATGATCGGTTTCCGAAATAAACTTGGCGGATTTGTAAATAAAGAACAGATTCTCTCTACGTACAATATTGATCCGGAACTGACGAAAAAATTACTTTCAACCGCACCGCTTACAACTTCGAATGTTCAGAAATATACGTTGCAGGATGCTCCGGAAGATTGGCTGAAAAATCATCCTTATTTTAAATATTCTGCAGAGAAAATTATTTTTTACCGAATCTCCGAAAAAGATGAAAAGAAAATCTGGAAAATGCTGAAACTGAAACCGGAGTATGAAATGAGAATGAAATGGTATTTGAAGTAGGATGCAATTTTTCACAGTTTAATTGAACCGCAAAAGAAGCATAACATAAAAATATCACATTTAAAATCAACAAGATATCTCTTTTTAATTAACCTCAGTTCGGGATTAGAAAAAAAATTAAATAATTGACTTATCACATTATATTAATTTATTGCAAAGAAAAACAAGAGATTTTTTTTACTTATTGAAAGTTGGTAAGCTAAACAAAGGCACTTCGTTTATTTAAAAAAGACAAAAAAGGTATTACTTTGATAAGTTTTACGCCTTTGTATATCTTAAAAGCTGAATTCCTGATAATTGAATCGCTTTGTTTAACCTTGCGTTTAAGACTTATCCCGAACTCAGGTTAATTAATTTAAATTTATCAATTAAATCTGCGCGATCTGTAAAATCCGCGGGAGATAAAAAAACTTTTTGAGATTCTTCCTGTGTCAGAATGACAATGCAGCGTTAATTTTTTTTAAAAAATATTTTTTTAACAATCCTTCATTGTTTTAAGTATTATAGGAAGTATTCGCAATGTCACCCTGAGCTTGTCGAAGGGTTTTCTTTAAAGTTAATTTGTTTAGACTTTGCTTAGATCCTTTCAGGATGAAAAAAAAGTAGTAAATACTTTTGAAAAAATTAAAAAAAAGAGATGTCCAATCCGGCATCTCTATTATGTTTAGTCGTATGTTTTACTGGAACCTTCAACCAGTTTTTGTAAGGCAGAAAGTTCTTCATCTGTAAGATCTCTCCACTTTCCGATAGGAAGATCGAGTTTGATATTTAAAACCCTGATCCGTTTCAGCTTCTTTACTTCGTAGCCTAAATATTCGCACATTCTTCGGATCTGTCGGTTCAGACCTTGTGTAAGGACGATACGGAAATTCATTTCATCAATTTTTTCGACCTCACATTTTTTAGTTACGGTATCTAAAATCGGAACTCCGTTTCGCATTTTATCCAGAAATTTGGGCGTAATCGGCTTATCAACTCTTACAATATATTCTTTTCCGTGGTTGTTTCGGGATCTCAGAATTTTATTTACTATATCGCCATCGCTGGTTAAAAGAATCAAACCTTCGCTCGGCTTATCAAGTCTTCCGATCGGGAAAATTCTTTTGGGATGATTAATATAATCGATGATATTATTTTTCTCACGTTTTGTATCAGTCGTACAAACGATTCCTACAGGTTTATTAAAGGCAATATAAACATGGTTTTCTTCCGGTTCACGAATCGGTTTTCCGTCTACTTCAATCACGTCTTCATCGGAAACCTTTGTTCCCATTTCCGGAACTTTACCGTTAATGGTGATTCTTCCTTCTTCCAAAAGTTTGTCTGCTGCTCTTCTTGAACAGTATCCTACTTCAGATAAATATTTGTTAATTCTTGTTTTTTCCATTAATCTTCTCCGTAACCTGTATAATTTTTATTGCTGAAAATCGTAATTCCATAACTCAATCCAACAAAAACTGCACTTGAGTTTGCAAATTTATGACTTTCTAAAATAATCCCTCCTTCCTGACTTAATCTTTTGGAATAAGAAACCTGTAATCCAATCTTTAAACCATAAAATTTTGCATCCGAAACTGCGGAATGATTAATCTGTTTTCCATAATTGAGATCAATAAATAACGACTCATCATCAACATTAAAAATTACTTTTGGCTGAATTACCCAATAGATTAAATGAAAATTATCATCAATAAAACTGTATTTCAAACCAGATCCTAAAGCCAGATTAGGAATAAAATGATATCCTGCGACAGCCGTAATTCCGTATGTAATTTTATTCGGTAAATAGGGAGAAATATTTTGCTGATAGTATTGGGAATCTTTATTCTGACTATCTTTAATACTATTTCCTAAATTATATCCTAAATTAAGGGCAGGATTAACATAAAATCCCATTGTAGATTTCATCGGTTTTGCTTCCTGAGAAAAAGCTTTGTAAAAAGAAAACAGCATAAGTACTAAGAATGAGATTTTCTTCATGATTCGTTAAATCTAAAATCATTTTCCAAAAAGTCGGATGTTGCATCTTCTATTTTATATTCTCCGATTTTTGTCCGTCTCAATTGTGTTAAATACGCTCCAACACACAATTCCTGTCCGATATCGTGAGCTAAGCTGCGAATATAGGTCCCTTTTGAGCATCCTACTGTAAAACTTACGAACGGAAGATCAATCTTTACATTATCAATATAAAAAATTGTGGTTTTACGGGATTTCATTTCTACTTCTGCTCCTGCTCTGGCAAGATCATATGCTCTTTTTCCTTCAATTTTTATTGCCGAAAAAACAGGTGGTGTCTGATCTATTTCTCCGACAAATTTTTCCAATGCCGTTTTTATCTGCTCTTCTGAAATCTGCGAAATATCCTGATGCAGAATTTCGGGTTTCTCAGTATCGTATGATTCGGTCTGAACGCCGATTTTTATTTCGGTCCAGTATTCCTTTGGCGCATCCTGAATTTCAGGAATTTTTTTGGTGAATTTGCCACAGCAGACAATCAATAATCCCGTTGCACGCGGATCTAAAGTTCCTGCGTGACCAATTTTGAATTTCTTAGGTAAATCAAATTCTCTTTTGAGTTTATATTTCATTTTATTGACCGCCTGAAAAGAAGTCCAGTCCAATGGTTTGTCTAATAAAAATATATGTCCAGATTGTAGATCTTCAGCAGTCATTTGTTTTTTCCTATTTCATTAATTTCGTCAATTCCTTTATTATCTATTTTATCTTTATTTACCCACAACATGTATATGATAAGTAAACAACAAAAAAATAAATTTTCAGGCTCATAAATAAAGTGTGTTGGGTACACAGAAAATGAATAATATAATATAAAGGGTAAAAGCAACAATATAAAAGTATTTATTAAAACAATTACATTTCGCTTCTTATTAAGTAATTTAATGCAAACAATTAGAGATAATATGGATAAAATTAACAAATAAATCAAGTTTAAAGTTTTAATTTCATTCATCATTCCTAAAATTAGAAATAATGTTGTTATTATAAAAAAAACAATAGAAACTCTATGCAATAATTTACTCCTAAAAACTCTTTCGTCCATTCTTATTTAAAGAAATAAAAATAAATCAGTAAAGCAACACCAACGAAAATACGATACCAACCCCAAGGTTTGAAACCATATTTATTCAAAACTCCGATGAATGCTTTGATGGCGATTAATGCAACGATAAATGCAACAACATTTCCTACGATGAAAATCATGATGTGATCCTGAGATTCCATGATCATTTCATATCCTTTCTGCGGATTGGGCGTTTCTTTCCCCCATGTTTTTACAAAAACCGAATATACCGTTACCGCCAACATGGTAGGAACCGCCAAAAAGAATGAAAATTCTGCCGCTGCTTTTCTTGTCAGTCCCTGTGTCATACCTCCGATAATGGAAGCCGCACTTCTGCTCGTTCCCGGCATCATTGCCAGACACTGCCAAAAACCAATGGTTACTGCTTTTTTTATGGTAATGCCTTTTTCATCATCAATTTTTGGATTTTTGAACCACGTATCGGCAAACAGCAAGACTACTCCACCAAGAACCAGAACGGAGGAAATAGCAATCTGATTTCCTAGAACCGCTTCAATTTTATCATCAAATAAATACCCTAAAACCAAAGCCGGAACCACTGCAAAAGCCAGTTTAAAATAAAACTGCAAATTTTTCAGATCAAAAAACTTTTTCCAGTATGCTACAACCACAGAAAGGATTGCCCCAAACTGTATGGAAACCTGAAACATCTTTAGAAATTCGGTTTCTTCCAGTCCTAGCAAATTTGCGGTGAACCCCATGTGCGCGGTTGATGAAATGGGCAGATATTCTGTTAAGCCTTCGATGATCGCAATAATGATTGCCTTGATTAAATCCATAATTTATCCAAAATTAAAAGATTAAGAAACCGAGAGATTTAGACTGATCTAAATTTCCGAATTTCTTAATCTTCAAATACAATTTATTTTTACTTTCTTTTTAAAATAGCATATACTTCGATACAAAAACCGATAACCACAAATAATGGTGCAATTCTGATTCTTCGGATAGAAAAAATACCATCGTTCCATGAATTCGGATCATATTTTCCGTCTACAGTATTGGCATCGGCTCCCATCATCAGAAGAAAGCCAACTACGATAAATGCGAAACCGATAAGCATCCATTTAAAGTTTTCTTTTCCAAAATAAAAGGAATTTTCTTTTGGAGCTTCGGTTGTTTCTTTTCCGAAGTTGTCTGCGGAAAATTTATTTGTTTTTTTGCTCATTTTTAAGAGTAATATAAGTCGTCAACGTTTGATCTTAAGAATCTCCAGGTAGCCACTACCGTACTTAAAACCGTAATAAAAATTCCCACTCCAAATACCATCAGAATCAGCCAGAAATACTGGTTATTGTCCTGTACAAATGCAGATCCGATCTGGCTTGTAAAGTAATACCATGCTCCGAAAAGAACCAGAAGTCCGATTGCAGAACCAATTGCCCCTAAAACCACCGCTTCAATAATGAATGGCTTCAGGATAAATCTTCTCTTCGCTCCTACAAGCTGCATGGTTTTAATAATAAATCTTTTGGAGAATATTTTCAGACGGATGGAATTGTTAATTAATACAACCGCAAGAATTAAAAACAGAATGGAAAAACCTAAGATCCATTTCAGAATTCTGCTCAGGTTATTGTAAACATCAACCATCAGAGTACTGTCGTTCTTTACATCGATAATTCCGGGAACAGCTTTAATGGCTTTAATGGCCTGATCGATCTTTGCAGGATCTACATATTCCGGTTTTAAGGCGATTTCTACAGATGAAGGAAAAATATTTTCTTCGAAAAGTGCATCCGTATCAATTCCCATTGCTTTTTTTGCTTCTTTGGAAGCCATTTCTCTGGTGATGTACGTTGCTTTCTTTACCGGAGCCAGTGTCTGAATTTCTTTGAAAACCTCAGCTTCCATTTTCGCAATCTTTACAGAATCTTTTGCCTCATAGTTTTCATCAAAGTAAGCATTAACCACAAGTTGCTCCTTGATATAGTCGGAATATTTCTGGGCATTGATTAAAATAAGTCCCATTAATCCTAACAAAAATAACACTAAGGCAATACTTATTACTACTGTAATATTGCTAGACCTAAGCCTTTTCTTATTAAATTCATCTACAGATTTAGCCATTAATATTAAAATTTTTGGCTAAAATAGAAAAAATCTTCCGAAATTTGGGACGAAAAAGAGAAAATCACTGTTAATAAAATCATAAAAAACATTGAGTGTAAAAGCAAAAAAGCATCTTGGTCAGCACTTTCTGACAGATGAAAACATCGCAAGAAAAATCGTTGAAGGTCTGAGTTTTGAGGGCTACAATACTATAATGGAAGTAGGTCCCGGAATGGGAGTTCTTACCAAATATCTTATTGAAAAAGAACAGAATATTTACCTTGCGGAAATCGACAAAGAATCCATAGAATACCTAAAGCAAAACTATTCTAAAATAACCGAAGAAACTTTTGTGGGAGATTTTCTGAAGCAGGATTTTCAGTTTACCAACGGAGAACAGATTGCCATTATCGGAAATTTTCCTTACAATATCTCTTCGCAGATTTTGTTTCAAATTATCGATCATTATGAGCTGATTCCGGAAATGGTGGGAATGTTTCAGAAAGAAGTAGCGGAAAGAACAGCCGCCGTTCCAAGAACGAAAGATTACGGAATTCTCTCTGTCCTGATTCAGGCTTATTATGATACTTCATATTTATTTACCGTTCATGATAACGTATTTAATCCGCCGCCAAAAGTAAAATCCGGTGTTATCAGAATCACCAGAAACCCGAAAGAAGGATTAGCCGGAAATGAGGTTTTATTCAAACAGATCGTAAAGGCAGGTTTTAACCAAAGAAGAAAAAAGCTTTCCAACGCTTTGAAGGTTTTAAATATTCCGGAAGCCTTAAAAACCCATGAATTTATGGATAAAAGAGCAGAAGAACTCAGCGTGGCAGATTTCATTTCATTTACACAGCTCTGGAAAGAAAGTGTGTAGTAAAAAAGTTAAGAAGAGCAATAACTTAATTTATCCTAAAAAAAGCCCCTCAATTTCTTGAAGGGCTTTCATTTTGCATTATCGATTGATTTTTTATTCTCTGTTTTTCAACATAATCCAGCCAGACTGGCTCATATTGGTTTTTGATTTCGGATACTGGAAGTTAAATTTATACCAGTATGTTGCGGTTGGCAGCTTTTTACCTCCCAAAGTTCCGTTCCAGATTGGGCGTTCTTTCGAGAATCTGAATAATTCTGATCCATATCTGTCATACACTGAACCTGTGAAGTTATTAAAGTTTCCAAGCGCCGTAAGATCCAATGTATCATTAACACCATCCTGATTTGGAGTAATTATATTTGCAATATTCAATGTGAAGAATTCTAACGCACCTACACAATGTGTACCCACTGTTCTTACCTGAATATCATAATGTGTATTATTTATAAGCCCTGTAAATACATTAGACTGCTGCCATGAAATACCGCCATCCACAGAATATTCTACCGTTTGAGGGATGTTATTAATCATTGGAACCTGCGCAGTAATTGTTAACGTATTGTTGCTGTAATCAACATTCGAAACAAATGGTGAAGCTGCCGCCATTACTTTTGCAGTGAAAGTCTGCTGGCAAAATCCATTCTTAATGGTTACGGAATAAATACCCCACTGATCTACTTCTATAGTTCTGGTGGTTGCACCCGTACTCCATAAATAAGTGTAATTCGGACCTGCTCCTGCGTCTAAAGTTACCCTGTCTCCCTGACACATTTCCACATCTCTCAATAAAGAACTGATTTCCGGAACAACCTCAACGGTAACTTTTGCAGGCTGTAAAGATTTACATCCTTTTGTTCCCAATGCATATACAGAGAAAGTAGTTGTATTGTAAACTGTTGCACTTTGCGTATTGCCTGTTCCTGAGAAGTTTGCCCATTGATAAGTTACTCCACCTGTGGCAGTAAGATCAACTACTGTTCCCGGGCAGACCTTAATTTTGGATGCCACAAGATTTGCAATAGGAGTAGTTTCTTTTGATAAGGTTAATTTAACCATCTTACTACAGAACCCGCCATTTGATACTACGACATAGAGAATCTGTCCGTCATTACCATTATAGTGAAGAATATCCTGAATATAGTTGTTGTTCTGAGCAATTGCATCTGCCTGATTTACATAAAAATGGAAAACAGCCCCCGGCGTTGTACTGATTGACGCCATTGAATTGGTGAGATCAAACCAGGTAACATCCGGCGTTGTACAGAGCAGTAATGTTGCATCTACTGCGGCGGGTGTTGTTCCCCCGTTTATCTTAATATTGGCTTTACCCGGACAAGGACTTCCCGGGAATGAAACCTGAATTTCGTAATTCCCCGGCTGTGTTGCTGTAATCGTAGGAGAAGTAGCTCCCGGAATAGCAACTCCATTGAAAAACCACTGATACGTCATATTAGGATTACTAACGGATGCCGTTATCACCTGTGGAACATTATCACACACATTAATTTCAGGAGGTAATGTTGCTCCGGAAGGGTCTAATAATTCTACTCCGATATTGAAAGATCCACCATCTAAAAATACTGCAGAATCATAACTGCTGTCAATAGCATCTGCCAAAACCATCTTAAAGTGATATGCCTGTCCCGGAACCACTGTAGCGGTTGCCTGTAAAGGAACCGTTCTTCCGTTAAAGTTAGTTTCTATGTTAGACGTATTATAGCCTCCGAAAAAGGCAACGTTTGGCGCACCACATCCCATACTTGTTCCTGAAAAACTATTTAATGGGTGGATATTGGTCACACTTACAGGTCCTGTTCCCGGAGCTGGTAAAACAGCCATATTAACATATGGTCCACCAGATACAGGCTTTAATAATAAAGCAAATGCATCTGAGAAACTGCAAGGAAAAGTTCCCGTGTATTCTTCTGAAGCAAAAAGATAATTGAATTTTACCTGACTGGAAGTCGGTACGAAATCAAACTCTAAAATAACTGCATCGTTAAGCGTTACAGAAGAATTTGTAGCAGCAACAAGATCAGGATCACTACCTGTAGGTAAATCGTCCCCTAAAGTAGAACTTATATAACTATTTCCTGCTTTCTGAACATATCCCGTAGAAAGAACGATACCATCCTTGAAAGGAAAGCTGGTTGTTCCCCTGTTAAAATATCCCCAGGATCTGTTTGCATCTGTTGCCGGCAGATTCGGGCTCACCTGAACGTTGGAAACGTTGGGTGTAACACAGGAATTGGTTCCTGATGAAATCAACACATCTTTTACCAGCTGCAAAGGGGTATAAGCTGAAGCAGGATATGTAGGAGCATTCACATCAATAAAAGCACCCGCTTTCATTGTAAGGGAGGAAGCCTTTTCTTGCTGAGGCTTTCTAATTGTATTTTTTTGTGAATAAAAGAGACTCGATGAGGAGACCGCAAATAAAGAAAACAATAGTAGATATCTCTTCATAATAATTTTGTTTTAACAAATTTAACTTTTTTTTGAATATACCACACACATATTTGGCATTTTTATATAAAAAAAGCAAAAAAACCTCCCGGTTGGGAGGTTTTCAATTTAAATATCTTTTAATTTCTGTTTTTCAGCAAAATCCATCCGCTTCTCAGCTCAAGTTTTTTACTGGCCGGATTTTCCCATTGTACTCTGTACCAGTAAGTAGCAGTTGGAAGCACCAAACTTCCTCTCAACATTCCGTTCCAGAAAGTCTGGTTCTTGGAAGCTTTGAATACTTCCTGTCCGTATCTGTCGAAAATGGAAGCTGCAAAATTGTTATAATTGCTGATTCCTGTAAAATCTACAATATCATTTTTTCCATCAGAATTTGGTGTAATGGCATTGATTATAACAAATGTAAAGAACGATATGGAAGTGCTGCATTTCGCATCTTTTACCCTTACCAGAAGATTATAATTGGCATTATCCAGTATATTGTAGAAAATATTTGAGGTCTGCCAGCTAAAACCATTATCTGCAGAATACTCCAGAGTTCCGCCTGTCGGGTTTGTCGTAGATAATGTTAAAACATGGTTCTCGTAAGAAATATTTGTGAATTGTGGTAATACCGGATTAATCAGCTGTGCAGAAAATACTTTAGAACAAACTCCATTACTTATCGTTACCGTATAAGTTCCCGGTGTACTTACAGAGATCGTTTGTGTTGTTGCTCCTGTATTCCATACGTACGTATAATTTGTTCCTGAACCTGCATCTAATATCCCTGAATCTCCCGCACAAACATTAACATCTTTCAAAGCAGAAACAATTGCAGGAACAACCTGAATGGTAATTGAAGTAGGATTAGTGACTTTACATCCGTTTCCACCTAAAGCAAAAACAGAATAAGTAGTCGTGGATGTTGGAGATACAATCTGTGTACTTCCGTTGCCCGGTAAACCTATCCATTCATAAGTAACGCCGCCGGTTGCTGTTAAAGTTACAGATTCACCTGCACATATTTTCATTTGAGAAGCAGTTAAAACTGCTACAGGAGGAGCCACGATTATTGTAATGGTAGCAGGAGTCGCTGAAACACATCCATTCGCGCCCACAGCAAAAACGGTGTAAGTAGTTGTAGAAGTAGGAGAAACGACCTGCGTATTTCCATTTCCTGTAAGCCCCGTCCAGTTGTAGGTTGCACCACCGGAAGCGGTTAAAGTAACAGATTCCCCTGAACATATCTGTAATGCCGTAGAAGTTACAGTTGTTACAGGAGCTGTTGTATTTTGTGTTACCGTAACATTTGCTGTATAAGTACAATTTAAATTTCCTGGCTGGTTGACGTTAGTTACCGTTAAAGTATATACTCCACCCGCGTTTACCACCGGAGTTAATGTATTAGCTCCAGAAACAATATTTCCACCGCCTGTTGCGGTCCATGTAATCGTAGAACCTGCAGGGATTACAGAAGACGAAGCATTCAATGTAATCTGAGGTGTGGTACAGGTAATCTGCTGAGGCGGATTAATGGTTAAAATGGTCTGAGATGTAGATAAAAGCTGTAAGGTTACTACATTCTTACATCCTCCGTTCGTTACCAGAACATATATCGTCTGTCCTCCTGCACTGTTAAAAGACGCAGGATTTGCAATGGTATTCGTATTTCCGGCATTGGCGTCCGCAGCATTCAGATAATAAGCAAAAGTAACCCCTGTTGCTGTCGTAATCTGAGGCTGTGCCTCTGTTAGATTATAATTAATCCCTCCGTTCTGATAACATTTTAATAAAGTTGCATTCTGAACAGTAATAGGTTGGGTAACCTGAACCGTAATTGTGGCAGGTGTGGCAGAAACGCATCCGTTCGCTCCCACCGCAGTTACCGTATAAGTGGTCGTGGTTGTAGGAGAAACAGTTTGCGTTGCTCCGTTTCCGGGAAGACCTACCCAATTATAGGTAGCTCCACCAGAAGCCGTTAAAGTTACCGATTCTCCTGAACAGATTAAAACTTTTGAAGCTGTTAATCCTGTGGTTGGCGGTGCACTGTCTCCTGTAACCGTCACATTTGCGGTTCCTGTACAGGCAAGATTTCCCGGCTGATAAATATTAGAAATAGTTAAAGTATACGTTCCCGCGGTATTTACAACAGGATTTAAGGTATTCGCTCCTGAAACAATATTTCCGTTGGTAGTTGTCCAACTGAATGTAGAACCTGTAGGATATACTGAACTCGAAGCATTTAATGTAACCTGTGAATTCGTACATGTTAAAACTCCCGGTGTGGCAATCGTTGCCGTAATCTGAGGAGCTTTTATCAATTGTAATTCAGCAACTTTAGAACAAAAACCATTTTTAACTGAAACATACACCGTCTGTCCCGGACTTGAAAAAGCGGTCGGATTCGCAATCGTATTTCCGTTTCCTGCAACCGCATCTGCCTGATTTACATAGTAAGCAAATGTAGCTCCGGGTGTTGTACTGATTGAAGACTGCGCCGATGTTAAGTTGAAAGTAGCATTCCCCTGCGTGTAACAGGAAGTAAGTGTTGCATTCTGAACCGTCGGCGAAGTTCCTCCGACAACAGTAATAGAAGCCGTTCCCGGACATGTATTTCCAGGTAAAAATACCTGCACCGAATATACTCCCGGCTGTGTAGCTGTATAGGAAGCATTTGTCGCTCCCGGAATAGGATTTGTTCCCAGATACCACTGATAAGTAGCCCCACCTCCCTGAACTGAAGCCGTAAATGTCTGCGGAGCATTATCACAAACGTTGATGGATGAAGGAAGTGAAACTCCGGCAGGATTTAACAGCTGTACCCCAATGTCGAAAGATCCTGCTTCCAGAAATACTGCAGAATCGAATTCAGCATCCTGATAATCTGCCAAAACCATTTTGAAATGATAAGTCTGCCCCGGAATTACCGTTGCTGTTGCCGTTAACGGAACAGTACGCCCGTTAAAGTTCGTTTCGATCTGAGGAATATTATATCCTCCGAAATACGATATATTTGCAGCTCCGCAAACTAATGGGTCACCCGTCTGATATTGTGTGGAAGGGTGAATATTGGTAACACTTACAGGTCCTGCTCCCCCCGGTAAAACGGCAAGATTGGTATATGGATCCCCCACTTTTTTCAATAAAAGTGCAAAACCATCACTGATGGTACAAGGGAAGTTCGTCTGATATTCTTTTGAAGCAAATAAATATCTGAAACTCACTTTTGTAGAAGCCGGAACAAAATCGAATTCTATGTAAGTTGCGTCCTTGAGCTGAGAATTCGGAACACCAAGCGCAGCCGCTAAATCTGCATCTCCACCAGAGCCTAAAATGTCACTTAATGTTCCCTGAAAATCATTTCCTGCTTTTCTCGCATATCCTGTCGTAAGAATAATTCCTTTGGCAAAAGGGAAATTAGTGGTTGCTTTATTAAAATATCCCCAGCTTCTGTTTTGGTCTGTCACTGCTAAATTAGGAGAAACAGATACATTGGTTACGTTAGCTGCGGAACATGTAGACCCTCCACTAATGAGCACATCTTTTACCAGTTGTGTTATGCTGTATGCAGACTCCGGATAAGCCGCAGTATTTACGTCTATAAAAGCTCCGGCTTTCATATTTTCAGGGGTTTGTCTGCTCGTTACACCTTTTCCGTCCCTGCCCTTCTGAGCATTCGCGAAACTCCCTACAAAAACCAAAAGCAAAGCCAAAAATAAATTTTTTGTCCTCCTATTTAACATTTTATATTATTTTAAACAAAAATACTACTTTTTTTAATTGAATTTCAATTCGGTGCTAATTACATTATCACTAATACAATTAAATATATCATAAAAAGAGTAATTTCCATTATCTGTAAAACGTAAAAAAGACCAACAAATTGTTGGCCTTTTTTCTATTGATTTAAATTTTTTCCGCTCATAGTTTATCAATCTTGTGCTTAGTTTTAAAGCTGGTTCACAAAGACTGCAACAAATTACGGATAATTATTCGAAATTTTTCAATAAGATCCAGCCTGTCTTTACAACCGGCTTTTTACTTGCAGGATCTTCGAAGCTTACCTGATACCAGTAGGATGAGGTATTCAGTCTTTTACCCTGGAAATACCCGTCCCAATAAGGCTGTAAGCTGCTTTCCCTGTAAACTTCTTTACCGTAACGGTCAAAAATAGAAGCTTTAAAGTCTTTGTTTTTATTAACGATTCGGAAATCGATGATGTCGTTAATGTTATCTCCGTTTGGCGTAATAACGTTCTGCATCACGAATGTAAAATATTCAAGGAAGCCTACACAGCTTGTTTTCTTCACTCTTACTCTGATGGAGATCACCGTATTTCTAGGCACGTTGGTAAACGTATTGGAATCCTGCCATGTTAATCCGTTATCAACAGAATATTCCAAAACACCGTTGCTTGGATTACTTGCTGTAATAATCATGGTTCCGTTTTCGTTATAGTTAACATTAATAACTTCCGGAATAACCGCCTGAATAACCTGTGTTGTAAAGACTTTTGAACATACTCCATTGGTAATGGTTACACTGTATGTTCCCGGAGTTCCTACAGAAATCGTCTGAGATGTCGCTCCATTACTCCACAAATATGTATAGTTCGGTCCTGCTCCTGCGTCTAAATTAATAACATCTCCCTGACAAATCATTCCTCCTGAAAGTGTTGATTTAATAGCCGGAACAACTTCTATGGTAACAGATGCCGGTTGTAAGGATTTACATCCCTGTGTTCCGATCGCATAAACAGAATACGTTGTTGTCTGCGTTGGAGAAACAGTCTGCGTAGCTCCGGTTCCTGATAAATTCGTCCATTGATAGGTTGCACCGTTCGAAGCTGTTAATGTTGTGGATTCGCCTAAGCAGATTCTTACTTTTGTCGCGGTAAGCTGTGCAACAGGCGTTGCCTCTTTTCTTAAAGTTAAAGTTACCGTTTTGCTACAGAAAGCTCCATTGGAAACCACTACATATAAAACCTGTCCGTCAGTTCCGTTGTAACTTGCCATTTGTGCAGCAGTAAGATAATTGTTATTCTGAGCAACAGCATCAGCCTGATTCACATAATAACGAACGATAGCCGTAGTGGAAGTTGTAATCTGCGGTGTTGCATCATTCAGGTTAAATGTTGCCAAAGATGGTGTTGTACAGAGTTTTAAGGTAGCGTTCTGTGCAGGAGGCGTTGTTCCACCTACAATGGTAACCGTAGCTGTCTGACAATTGGTTCCTCCCACAAATGTTCTTACAACATATACGCCCGGTTCTGTGGCAATGTATGTAGCACTTGTTGCACCCGGTATGGCAACACCGTCTTTGTACCATTGGAAAGTCATTCCCGGAACGGAAGCAATTTGTGCCGTTAAAGTTTGCGGCGTATTGTCACACATATTAACGCTTGTTAATGGATTTCCATTTCCGTCTACAATGGTCATTCCGATATCAAAAGATCCACCCTGAAGAAAAACCGCAGAGTCAAAACTACTGTCGGAAGCATCTGCCAAAACCATTTTAAAATGATAGGTCTGTCCCGGAATTACCGTTGCGGTTGCCGTTAAAGGAATTGTTCTTCCATTAAAATTCGTTTCAATATTTGCGGTGTTCATCCCTCCAAAATATGCTTCATTGATAGGTCCGCACGTGAAACCGTTACCTGCAGGAACAATATTGGTAACACTTACAGGTCCCGCTGTTCCCGGTAAAATTGCCATATTGGTATAAGTAGGATCACCTACTTTTTTCAGTAATAAAGCAAAACCATCAGAATAAACTCCACATGGGAAATTAGACGTATATTCTTCCGAAGCAAAAATATAATTAAATTTTACCTGAGTACTGTTAGGAACGAAGTCAAATTCAATAAAAACAGCATCTTTTAAAGGAGCCAAAGGGTTAATTGCCGTTACAAGATCCGGATCACTTACCGTAGAACCGGGAACAGTATCACTTAATCCGCTTTCCAGAACATTTCCCGCTCTTCTGGCCTTCCCTGTTACGAGAACAACACCGTCCGTAAACGGAAAAGCAGTAGTTCCTTTATGAAAATATCCCCACGCTCTTTCCGTGTCTGTCGCAGGCTGGTTGGGTGAAACCGTAACATTGGTAACGTTGGCAACCGCACAACTGGAGCCACCGGAAATCAGAACATTTTTAACAAGCTGCTCTATATTGTAAGAAGATGGCGCGTAAGATGCCACATTCACATCAATAAAAGCTCCGGACTTCAGACTCGCACCGGAATGCTTTTCTGTTATTGGTTTTCTGGACGTTTTTTGGGCGAAAACAGATCCTGAAACCAAGAGTAAAACTAAAAAGAAACAGTAGTTTTTTAATCTATAATTTAACATTTTGTTGTTGTTTGTTCAAAAATACTAAATTATTGGCTAAAATCAGAACAAAAAATAAGCATTATAATATAAATAACCTAAAATATTTTAAAATTAAAGAAATAACAGATAATCTATCTGAGTTAATAAAAAAGACTGATAATTTTATCAGTCTTTTTGTATGGAATTATAATAATTCAGCAATTATATCTGCTGATTAGTTATCTTTTTTCAGTTCGTCAATCATATTCTGCAATTCTGAGATCTTATCTTTCAGTGCTTTAATTTCATTTTTATTGGAACTTACATTGCTTTTCAGCATCACATTTTTGGCGCGTTCATTGTGGTCTTCCTCATCTTCATCCTCGTTAATTTCTTCAATATCTTCCTGAATGTCTTCGATGTCTTCATTAATTTCTTCGATATCCTCACTGATTTCCTCAATATCTTCGCTGATCTCTTCAATGTCTTCCTGAATATCTTCAATATCTTCCTGAATATCTTCAATTTTCTCATGGCTTTTATTCACCGACATCTGAATGAAAATCGCAAGATAAATTGCCTCCAATGAAACCACTGTGGTAAGAATCAGCAGCATTTTATCAAACTCTACAAGGTGAAGAATAGGCAGAAGAAAAGAAATCAAAAAAAACAGGGTATGTGCAATGAGCGAGGGAATAGAACCAATCCACCATGTAATTCCGTTTGCAATTCTTTCTAGCATTTCAATTTTTTCTTCGTTCTTTTTCATTGCGTTTCAATTTTAAAGTAATTCCTTTGTAACTCCCAGTCCAAACAATGCAAAATCGTATTTTGCAGGATCTTTTTCATCAAATGTACGGATCACCATATCCAGTTCTTCCACCGTTTTCCAGTCATTCTGCGTTCTGGTAATAAGCCCCAGTTTTCTAGAAATATTTCCGGTATGCACATCCAGCGGAATAGAAAGATATTTCGGATCTGTATTTTTCCAAAGACCAAAATCTACGCCACGCTTATCTTTACGCACCATCCAGCGCAGAAACATGATAATTCTTTTAGTGGAAGAATTTTTATACGGCGAACTTACGTGTTTATGTGTCCTGTGCTTTTCCGTTCCCAGAAACTGTGTTCTGAAACGTTCAATCCCGTGAGAAAAATTAATTTCGGGATCATTTACCCTGAATAAATCTTCCAGACTTTCATTCTCAGTATAAATCC
This sequence comes from Chryseobacterium sp. VD8, assembly GCF_037149975.1. NCBI lineage: Bacteria > Pseudomonadati > Bacteroidota > Flavobacteriia > Flavobacteriales > Weeksellaceae > Chryseobacterium > Chryseobacterium sp. VD8. The sequence continues at coordinate 24,258 of NZ_JBBCQL010000032.1, forward strand.
TATTAAACTGTTTAATAAAATAAGCAAAATCTTCCCCGTTAAACGTTCTGTGGACACTTTTGCCTTCAAGAAATTTCAAATCCTTTTCCGAATGATTCAAAACAAAATCATAAGGCGAATTCCCCATAATATCGAGCATCTTTTCCGCCGATTTAATGATGGCCTTTCTGTTTCCCCATGAAATTGTCGCCGCCAGAAATCCTGCAATTTCAATATCCTGTTTCAGAGAAAAACGATGCGGAATCTGGATCGGATCATTTTCTATAAATTCAGGATCATTGTATTGGTCTGCCTTTTCATCTAAGAAGATTTTCAGTTCTTCAAACTTCAACATTATTTTTAAATTTTTACAGGTTCCAGTGCTTTCGGTAAGAAAGTATTGGGAAAAACAGTTCTTGCTTCATCGGTAAATACGGTAAGATCTCCATAACGGTTGGAAAAATGTCCTAAGATCAGTTTTCCGACTTCTGCTTTTCTGGCTACCGTTGCGGCTTCCAAAGCAGTTGTATGTCCTGTATAATCTGCCATTTCCTTCAAATCGTGAAGAAATGTGGATTCATGATAAAGCACGGTTACATTTTTAATGATCGGGATCACACTTTCCAGATATCTCGTATCGCTGCAAAATGCGTAAGATACAGAAGGAGCAGGTTCTACGGTAAGAATTTCATTTTTAAGCACATATCCATCGCTTAAAACAAAATCTTTTCCGGCTTTTATATTGTGATAATCACAGGTTTCTATTTCGCTGTACTTCGCAATTTCCTTCATGTTCAGATGCCTGTCTTTCGGTTTTTCTTTAAACAGATAACCGTTGCAGTATATTCTGTGATCCAAAGGAATGGTGTACACTTCTACCCTGTTGTCTTCGTAAATTTTCTCTGAATAATCTTTATCCAGTTCATGATATACCACTTCAAAACCACGGTGTGTTTCTGTAATCGTGAAAATAGTTTCCAGCATTTTCTTAATTCCTTTCGGACCATAAACGTGAAGCGGCGTTTCTCTTCCCAAAAGTCTGAAGGAAGCAATAAGCCCCGGTAAACCAAAACAGTGATCTCCGTGAAGATGAGAAATAAATATATGATTGATCTTCGAAAATTTCGCTTTGGCTTTTCTCAACTGTACCTGCGTTCCTTCCCCGCAATCGATGAGAAAAGACCGTTCTTCCATCTCCAGAAACTGAGCGGTAGGAGAAGAATTTATCGTAGGAATTGCTGAATTAAAGCCTAATATCGTTAAATAAGTACTCAAATCGATGGTTTATTAAGGTGACAAATGTACGGATTTAGGTTAAGACTAAGATTTAGGCTGAGATTAAAATTACGTAGTGGAAACCGATTTAAATATCTAAATTTCTGTTTCTGTTTTCACCATACATTTTAGCCTCAACCTGAAACTACTCTTTCCCTTTCAGAAAATCCAAAAATAGATCCAAAGCCTGTTTTCTGTGGCTGATTTTGTTTTTATCCTGCGGTTCCATCTCTGCAAAAGTCATTTCGTACCCTTCCGGAACGAAGATCGGATCGTAGCCGAACCCTTTGAAACCTTTATTTTCCTTCAATAAATTTCCGTGAACCCTTCCGTCGAAATATTTGGCTCCGTTTTCGTCATAATAGCATAAAACAGTAATGAAATACGCTTTTCTGTTTTCAATACCTTCCATTTCGCCCAAAACTTTTTCGATATTTTTGGCAAAATCATGATTTCCTGCATAACGCGCGGAAAAAATTCCAGGTCTTCCGTCCAGAGATTCTACAACCAGTCCGCTGTCATCGCCTAAACTTGGAATCCCTGTTTTTTCGAAGCAGTATTTTGCCTTAATTAACGCATTGGCATTGAAAGAATCTCCATCTTCTACGATTTCTTCATGAAGATCGTAATCGGCAAGACTTTTAACGACAAATTCATCGCCTAAAATCTGCTGAATTTCTTCTTTCTTATGTATGTTGTGCGTTGCTACCAGTAATTCTATATTCAATTTCATTTATTTAATTTCTATTTTGTTTAAACCTCAAATCATCATCATGAATAACACCAATGATATTAGTGAAATTAGTGTGTAAAAATTTAGTGCCATTCGTGTTTAGATTTAAATTTCAGAATAATGCACTTTGTATTTTTTCATAAAAAGAAAATAAAACAAGGAGAAAAGTGCAATTCCTATCATCAGTATGATCCATTCTGAAACTTTAAAAGCATCTGCGAAGCTTTCCGTTTTTACATAAGTGATTAATAAGGTGGAACATAAATTATTAAAACCATGCAAAAGCATCGGTAAAAGCAGAGATTTTGTTTTGTAATAGACCAATCCCAGAACGCATCCTAACAGAACAGCTCCCACAAACTGCCACGGGTTTCCGTGAATCGCTCCGAATATGACAGAAGCAAAAACAATTGCCATTTTCGGTTCAACACCCTTATTCATCAATCCTTTCTGGATAATTCCCCTGAAAATAATTTCTTCAAAAATAGGCGCACAGATAACAGCAGTAATGATCATCACAACCGGATCATCGGTAAGTTTTTCCATCATCTGAGTGAAAAAATCGTAATACTTTCCGAAAAAAGGTCCCGTTGTAGGAATCTGGGCGGTAATAAATTCTGCAATAAACATCATCCCGATCATCATTGGAAAAATCAGGAGATAGGTATAAAAATTAGTTGGAGAAAAATTAAAATTCAGCTTCATTCCTGTTGTTCTTCTCACAATGAAAAAATCAAAAAAAGCAATCGCCGTAAGAAATCCTGCAGCATTGGTAATCATAAAAAACCAGTCTCTGTACTGTAGATTTTCTTTGAAAGTAAACACCCAGAAAACATTAAAGGATGAAACCACCATTGTTCCGAAAAACAATCCTGCCAGCAAAACAAGACCGCCAATCCATGTAAACTTGAAATTCGGATATTTACTTTTTTCCATAGAATCTAAGATTTATTGAGAAACAAAGATAATTCAAATTATGGGAAAAGAGAATTGTCGAGAATTTTAACCTGCAATATGTTTTACATGTATGTTCTTTAAAATGTTTAAACTAATTTCAAAATTAACCGCAAAAGTTGCAAAAGACCATTATTCCGCAATAATTAGAATAATCAAAGTTCTCAAAAGAATAAAAATTGAAGATTTTTAAAGCTGTTGTTGCCTTTTTCATTTTTCATTATTTAATTTGAATAAATAATCCCCAGTCAGAACTTCGGAGTATTCTTTAAGAATAAAATCTTTGATTTTATCTTTGCGCCTTAGCGTTTTTCCAATAAAATTTAAACTCATCATTGATCTTTGAAACACAAATAACACAAATGGTTTTCACAAATTCCACGAATTTGATTTTTTTTTTAGCCTATTTTTAGTTTGGCAAAAGCAAACAAAAAAAAGTTGTTTAAAATAAAACGGTAGAAAACTCTATGGAGTTTTATCTGTGTAGATACCATATTCACAATGTATTCTGCGTTCCGTAGGAACGCTATCTTTAAAAAATTTATCATATTTATAGATATCAATCCTACGGATTGATTTGCGGATTTATTCTTATTTCTACACAGATTCTGCTCCTAAAGGAGCAAACTCTTTTAC
>NZ_JBBCQL010000033.1:0-27703 GCF_037149975.1 Chryseobacterium sp. VD8
ATTTTTTGGGACTTCAGGGACAATACATCATTATGATTCCGGAACATGATATGGTGATTGTAAGGACAGGAAGCTATAATAATCTTCCGAAAAACGACAGAGGAAGACCGGATCAGGTGAAATTTCTGGTGAATGAAACGGTAAAAGTATTTCAATAAAAATATGGAAAAATACAGCCCGAAAGTTGATGAATACATTGAAAAATCTCAGGATTTTGCAAAACCTATTCTGAATTATATCCGAGAAACCGTTCACGAATTCTGTCCTGATGCAGAAGAAGCAATCAAGTGGAAGTTTCCCATGTTCCTGTATAAAGGGAAGATACTTTGTTCAATGGTTGCTTTTAAACAGTATTGCAGTATGGGATTCTGGCTTCATGATGAGATGTCATCGCTGAAAGAGTTTGAAACAGATACCGAAAAAACGAATATGTTCAGTTTGGGTAAAATTACAGAAACAGAAAATCTTCCTTCAAAACCTCAGCTTAAAAAGATGATTACTGAAGCAATGGAACTGACGGATATGGGCGTTACTTTGAAAAAAGCAGCTCCATCGAAAACAGAAACAGAGGTTCCTGATTATTTTCAAAATGCTTTGAATGAAAATGAAAAAGCTCTGGAAATCTTTAAAAAAGCTTCGCCCTCTTTCCGTAAAGAATATATCAACTGGATCACGGAAGCTAAAACGGAATCAACCAGAAACAAAAGAATGGAACAGGCTTTAGAGTGGATCTCTGAAGGAAAAGGCAGAAACTGGAAGTATGAAAAAAGATAGTTTTAAATTTAATGAAATCTGAAATTCGCCTCTTTAAGCGTATTATTTTTTAGAAAAGCCTCATATTCGGGAGACAGCTGTTTTCGTCCGAAAGTATTTTCGCCGCTCATGCTTCCGAGACGTACTTTATCTTTTCCGTATTTTCTGTTCATCGCATCCATTGCTTTCATCACCGGCAAATGCAGATTCTGTGTATCTTCTTCAAAAAGATTGATGAGCCTTTGATCTTCCGGTACAAAATCGTTCACAATAACGCCTGCTTTTTTATAATGAAATCCTTCTTTAAAGATATCTTCAAACAGTTCATTTACGACTCTGCCAATTAAAATTGATGAATTGGTGGGATTGGGAAGAATTCTGGTTACCGCATTCCGGTACTCCGGAAGATCTTTTCTGAAGCGGTTGGTCTGTACAAAAACCGTTACCATTTTGCAGCAGGTATTCTGTTTTCTAAGGCGTTCCGAACAGTACATCCCGAAAGTTTCCACACGCTCGCGAACATCTTCTTTTCTGGTAAGCATTTCCATGAAGCTTCTGGTTACAGCAATGGATTTTTTCGGAGACGGAGCATCCAGTTCTAACTGACGGATTCCTTTCAGCTCGTTCACCATTCTTACTCCGTGAATTCCCATAATCTTCCGGACCCACATTTCAGGCTTTTGAAGAAGATCCCACGCTTTATGCACCCCATTATCATGCATTTTTACAGCGAGGCGTCTTCCGATTCCCCAAACGTCACCAATTTTTAACCATTTTAAGGCTTTTTCTATTTTTTCAGGGGTATCTAATACGAAAACTCCATTAAATCTCTCTGGATCTTTTTTTACAATCCGGTTTGCCACTTTACATAGAGTTTTTGTAGGCGCAATACCTATACTTACCGGAATTTTTTCCTGCTCATCAATCTCATTTTTGATTCTGAGACAGTACTCGTAAATATCGATATATTTAAAGCTTTTCAGATCCAGAAAAAGCTCATCAATTGAATACACTTCATAATCAGACTTATCCACATACGCTGTGGATATCTCTATAACACGCTGGCTTTTAAAATTATACAATTCGAATTTTGCGGAAAAACATTGTACATCATGCTCTTTAAATAATTCCTTATACTTAAAAGCCGGAGCTGCCATCGGAATTCCCAGATCTTTAGCTTCTTTACTTCTGGACACTACACAACCATCGTTGTTGGAAAGTACCACAACGGGTTTATTTTCAAGTTTCGGATCAAGCGTTCTTTCGCAGGAAACAAAGAAATTATTGCAATCTACCAAAGCATACATAATTGTTGATTCTATAGAACAAAATTAGATACTATTTGTATCATTTCTAATATATTTATAGATACAATTTGTATCAATGTCAATTTTTTCAGATAACATCAGGTTTTTAAGGACTCAGAAAAATGTATCGCAGCAGGAATTGACTTCTTATTATAAAATCATTATAATTCCGGTACAAAATGCTTTTTTAAGCTGTATAAGAACCAACTTGTTTTCCTTCTAATTCAATAAAAATTTTGTATCACTTGTGGCTCTAAAAATGTCTAAATTGTAGAAATGATATTTAATGTACAATGCATTTTGAAAATATAATTGATATATATGAGGGAATTGATGATGTACCCTAAATTTGTAAAAATTGTGGATAGATGAACTATTTGGAATGATATGGATTAATGGAAATAACAGCAATTGATATATGCCCTCAACAATTTCTAAGTGTTGAGGGCTTTTCTATTTAACGCAAATAATTGATCCTGTAGTTATTTTACTACATGAACTTCCGTTTTCCACTACAAAGAAAATTTTATCGTCGCTGTAGATTTGTAATGTTCAAAAGAGAACAATTAAACAAAGAATAAAAAATTAAATAATACGATCATGACAAAACAAATCGCCATCGCAGCATTAACTATCGGAGCATTCATTTTAGGAACTAACAATGCCCAAGCTCAAAATACTACAGCGACCACAACAGTAAACATTACCCTGAACGATGTAATCTCTATCGATGCGGGAAGTACTGCAATCGGGAACACTGTAGATTTCAACTATGTTACTGCAGCGGATTATAACTCTGATCAAACGATAACTAAAGCTAACTCTTTAAAAGTTACTTCAACGAAGAACTTTAATGTTAAAGTAAAAGCAGGAGGTGCGAATTTTATGAATGGAACGAACCTCATTCCTGTAAATGTTTTAACCATCAAAGCAGCTACAGCTTCCGGAACTATGGGAGGAACAAAAAGTGCTGTTGTTTTATCCGCAACAGATCAGACATTAGTATCAAACGCTCCGCTTGGAAGTGCCTTAACACTGAATTTGGACTATACCATTCCGGCAGCAAAGTCTTCTTCTTCTGACATTTTAGGTAAACCGGCTGGAACTTACACGCAGACAGTAACTTATACTGCAACAGCTTTATAAAAAAATTTCATATTAATATTTTGTGATTTGGTGTTTCGAAGGCTTCCTAAAGGAGGCCTTTGATTTTGTATGTATCAATACCAATATAAAGAAAATTCAAAATCCGGGATAATCATTTATCAGCTGTAAGATAAAATTTATGTTTTTGAACATTTTAAATCTAGTTAATAAATCACACCAAACATTATTATGAAATTCATATTGATTATCAAACCATTAAATAAATAGATATTTTCAACTATTGATAATATTTAACTTTTGATAACAGGAAACAAAGAAATTATTGGAATCTGCCAAAGCATACATAATTGTTAATTCTACAGAACAAGATCAGATACTATTTGTATCATTTTCAGTATATTTACAGATACAATTTGTATCAATGTCAATTTTTTCAGATAACATCAGGTTTTTAAGGACTCAGAAAAATTTATCACAGCAGGAACTTGCGGACAAAACATTAATGAGTCGTGTCCGGTATTCGAAATATGAAGACGGGCGTTCTGAACCGCCTTATGAACTGCTGATCAGAATTTCGAAGTATTTTAATATAAGTATCGATCTGCTTCTTACAGTAGATATCCGCAAATATCCGCTGGAAGATGTACTGAAACTTCCGGATAACAGAATTGTTCTTCCGGTTGTGGTGGATCAGTTAGGAAACAACAGCATTGAAATTGTCCCTCAAAAAGCATCGATGGGTTATTTATCCGGTTACAGTGATCCTGAATATATTGAAAGTTTACAGCGAATTTCTTTACCTTTCTTAATTAACGGAAAGTACAGGGCATTTCCGGCAGAAGGAGATTCAATGCCGCCTTTTAAAGACGGCTCTTATATTATCGGGAAGTATGTTGAAAATATTGAAGATCTAAAACCGAATAAAAGTTATGTTTTCGTGACTTTGAATGACGGCATTTCTTACAAAAGATTTAAAACCAAAAAGAAAAAAGCAATAACAGTAGCTTCAGACAATTCATTTTACAAACCTTATGATATTCCTTTGGGAGAAATTGTTGAAATCTGGCAATATGCATCTGGAATTTTTCCGGAAGATTTTGAACCTGATAATTTTGATAATTATAATTTAAAAGATATGTTTCTGGAGTTAAGAAGAGATATCAAAGAAGTGAATGATAAATTGAAGAATTAAAAATCAGGGTAAAAGCTTCTTAGCCATACCGGACTTTTAATGTAATTACAGCAGATTTTAAAATCAGACTTTATTTGATAATTTTTTTAAGCTTTAATTAATCTGTTCCCATTGATTATTAATACTCTGTAACCAAAGCACAGAGTTTGCAGCAATAGTTGAAGTACTTCCTCCGGAAATATTATTATAAGCTGATATTGATGGGGTATTCGTAGTCGGATTTTTAATGATATACATTCTTCCGTTACATAAACTTGCAGAAGGAAGAATTATATTATGATTTCCGCCCAAAATGACAGTGAAGTTTAATTCGGTTAATGTTAAGGATGCGGTAGTAGTAACAATCGGTAAAGAAAGGGATCCTGAAATCTGCAGTGTTGAATTAGGAACGCTTCCTCCCATATTAATTCCCACCCGGACTGTATTATCCAATCCTGTACCCTGCAGACGAAGCATTTCTATATAGGTCTGAGAGGTATAGTTGTATTTATAAAAAAGGTAAGGTTCATCGCCGTCGTCTCCTACCAGAAAATCAAATCGTCCATTTTCTGATGATCCATTACTTCCAAGTTCAAAAAAATCGCTGGAAGCAGCAGATCCTCTCATTCTAAAGTTACCGTTGCTGTCTGTAAAGAAAACAGGTTTATAGATGGCAGCGTTATCTGCCTGAAATTGCAGGGCAGAATTTCCTGATGTTCCTCTCATATACATAGTAGATGCAGTTGTAGAGTTATAAGGGCTGGGCTTTGAGCTTTCCGTAAGCCCTAAAGTCTGCCTTGTTCCTAGCTCAAGCATTTCGGTATTGTTGGAACGCAGTTGCAGACGCACATCATTTGTTGTGCCTAACAAACTGCTTGCCGCAGCATTTGCATTGCCCGTGAGGAACCAATTGTTCGTGGCAGCATCTGTAGAAGGCGCCCATGTATTTGTGGTACTGTTCCAGCTTAAAACCTGACCATTAGTCGCTCCCATCTGTCCCAGAGAATATGGGCTAGATGGTGTTCCGTTACCAGAAAATAGGGTTGCGGCAAAAACCGGACTTAATGCATTCACAGTACCGTTTCTTAAACCTATATAGATCTGGCCATCATCAGTTGCTTTGTACAGGTTACCTTCTGCTGCATTAGATACAGTAGAAGCGGACGCTATACTTTCCTGTCCAAAAGAAAAGATATTTATCGCGATGATAAAAATAGCAGAATAAATTCCTTTCATTTTCATTAATTTATACGTTGCCAGTTAGTACCATCACTCTGAAGCCATAAAATAGAGTTTGCCGTAAGTGCAGTTACAGCAGTTCCTGACAAGTTTCTGTATGAAGAAATTGCCGGAGTATTAGCCGTAGGATTTTTTATTACATACATCCTTCCCGTACAGGTATTTGCTGCAGGTAAAGTTATGGCGTGGTTTCCTCCGATAATTACTGTAAAGTGGCTTTCAGTAAGTGTTAAAGCCGCTGTAGTTGTAATTGTTGACGTGGATAATGATCCGTTGTTCTGTAATGTGGAATTGGCTAAAGCACCGGTATTTATTCCTACTCTTACATTGGTATTGAGACCGTTCCCGGATAAGCGCATTAACTCAACCGTAGTGGCTGTAGCGCCATTGTATTTATTAAAAACAAAAGGTTCATCTCCATCATCCCCGATTATAAAATCGAATCTTCCGGCATTGGATGCTCCGCTGCTTCCCATTTCAAAGAAATCAGTTCCGGCTGAAGAGCCTCTTAGTCTGAAGTTTCCGCTGCTGTCTGTATAAAAAACAGGCTTGTAAAAACTTGCACCTCCTGCTTCAAACTGTAGTGCCGAATTCCCTCCTGTTCCGCGAACATACATCACCGATGCATCAGGTTGATTATAGGGATAAAGACCTGTACTGCTGGAATCATACAGCCCTAAAGTCTGTCTTCGCCCTACTTCCAGCATAGGGGTATTGTTTGATGCCAGCTGAAGTTTTACGTCGTTAGTAGTGCCCAGAAAATTACTGGAAGTTGTATTGGCATTTCCGGTAATCAGCCAGTTAGATGCAGCTGCCGGTGTTGCAGGCTTCCAGCTGTTAAGGGTAGAATCCCAAGTCATCACCTGTTGGTTAGCGGCTCCGTTTTGAGCCAGTTTAAGAGGATTTGCGGCAGTACCTGCTCCCGAAAGTGTCACATTATCTACAACGATATTCCCTCCCACTAATTTAAGAGTTCCGTTTCGCAGACCTATATAAATCTGCCCATCATCTGTTGCTTTATATAAATTCCCTTCGGCTGCTGTTGCAAATCCTGTTGCCGTTGGTATAGTCTCCTGAGCAAAAGAATCAATAGCCGCGAAATTTAGTATGATAAGAAATATTTTGCCTAAGTTTAAAATTTTCATTTTTAAAGAATTACAGTTTTTCTACAATTAAAGATGAACCATTAGCAACCAGCTGAAGAGTTCTGTTCGTGGTATTCCAAACCTTTCCCTGCACTCTTAAAATATCATTAGCATTAAGACTCAGTATTTTCGTTACTGTTACAGAACCTCTTGGATCTGCACTGTTCCTATGAAACGTGAAGCCTGAAGTTCCTGCAACATCGGTTCCGTTTACCTGAAGTTTGTATTCTCCGGTAGCCTGAGAATTTGTAGTTACGGATGCGGATATACGATAAGTTACCCTGTACTTTCCTGCACTGGTAATCGTAATTGTCCCTGAACCCGCAGTATAACCACTGTCTACAACTCCGGCGGTGGTTATTAACATCGTTGTAAATCCGGCTGCTGTAGCAAAAGTCTGTGTTCCTGCCGCATCATATATTTCCGCTACACTTGAAGTAAAGGGTGTAGACCAGCTTAAGGCATTTCCTGTTCCGTTTGATGTTAGGACCTGCCCTGCCGTTCCGGGTAAAAGAGTTTGGTAAACAGTTCCGTCTCCCTGTAAAACAGCGCCGACAGCGGGTACAGATGTATTTCCTGTACCTCCATTAGATGGTTTTAAGGTTCCTGCCAAAGTAACAGCTCCTGAAGTTGAAGTGGAAGGAGTTAATCCTGTAGTTCCTGCACTGAAGCTACTTACATTTGAAGGGACACTTATAGTACCGTCTGGCGCTACATTTAATCCGCTACCTACTTTTACTCCTCCGATAGAAGAAGCTGTAGCCGGATTTAATGTAATTGTATTAGCCGTATTGGTAAGCCCCGTTGAGAAACTTAAAGCATTCTGCTTATTATTAAAGATATTCCAATCAGCAGATGATAAATAGCCATTAGCCGAAGATCCTGCCTGAGAAATTGAGAATACACCCGTTAAATTATTATAAGCTAACGGTGATGCTGCCGAAAAATTTGATAAAGTTAATGATGCTCCTCCTAACTGTTTCCAGGCTGTGCCGTCCCAGAATATAAATCCCGGAACCAGACTTCCGTCATTTGCAGTTAAATAAACCAATTGGCTGTTTGTAGTACCGGATGCATTGGAAACCTGATTTACCCGAGGAATTACGATCCCATCTTTAGGGTCTACAGCTCCTCCTGAATTTTTTCCTACTATTTCTAAAGTTGCTTTCGGTGTTGTTGTGTTGATACCTACCTGAGAATATGATACGCTACTACATAGCAGTAATAATACCTGAATTATTAGATAATTATTTTTCATTTAGTGTTTTTTTATTTTTCAGGAATGATCTTTTTCCCGAAAAACAAATATACAAGAATTTTGTAAAAGTTAAATCAATTTTCAGCAAAAATTTTCCTTTTTAACTCATTAAATTCTTTTTACACCTCTACTCTTTAATATTGATAATAAAAATGTTAGAGTAAAAAAATATTTAAAGCAATAACTTTTCACAAATCCCAACTTACACATTTTAATAATTTAGAGGAGACAAAAAATTATAGAGAATCTGCGATGCGCCTGTTTGTTTAGGATTAAAATAAATTAAGGTGTTAAACATATTTCTTTGCCAATTAAATTAAGTTGTCCCAAAGCAATCTATACAAAGTAGAATATCCTTGAATAAGCTAAGCTATTTAGTTATGCATCACCATTCAAAAGAAATCTAACACAGACATTGAAGAATATTTAATACAACAGACGTATAAATAAAGATTTTTAACCCTTAAATCATATACCATAATAAAAATCTAGGACTTTAAGATTTTTTGGCTAAATTTACACTACGACCGGACAGATAAAAACACACTTCCAATTACACCTTTGATGAAAGATACGTAAACATAAACCCTTATCATTGAGTGAGTTTGGAGTATAAAAGCAAAAAACTCAAATGAAAAGAATTTTATTAGTAGATGATCACAGTATTGTAAGGCAGGGAATGAAGTATGTCATTAAAAGCATCATAGCACAAGCTGAAATCTTTAATGCTGATGACGTTAAATCTGCTATAGAACTTATTAAAACTTCGGCTGTAGATTTCATATTTCTGGATATTAGCTTTCCTGATCAAAATATATCTACAACAACTGTAGAATTGATGAAACACATTTTACCCAATGCTAAGATTACAATTTTTTCTGCAATGGATGAGGAAATATTTGCCTCAAGATTTATAAAAGCGGGAGCCGATGGGTTTATCAACAAACTATCCAGCGATGAAGAACTTTTTTTTGCCTTAGATTACTTTTTTAAAAATGGAAGATACATTAGTGAGAATATCAAAAGTAAAATAATAGACGATTATTTAAACAAAAAAACCAGCAGTCAGATATCCCTTCTTTCCGATAAAGAATTAGAAGTATCCCAGTTTATCATTAAGGGTTATTCTACTTCCAGTATAGCAAAAACAATGAATCTGAAAAAATCCACTATAAGCACATACAAAAAGAGAATATACGAGAAGCTTGAAATAAGCAATATTGCAGAACTGTTCGAAATATTTTCAATTATATAACATCAGCCATATTTTTACTTCCAATCCGCCGCCCAATCTGTTTTTGAGTTTCATTTTGGCTCCTGTTTTTTTAACTATTTCTGTAATAATTTTATAGCCAATACCCTTAGAAATATATACATCAGTATTCTGATAACTGTTTATTCTGCCAAGTTTTTCGGGATTCATCCCATTTCCTGTATCCTGTATAGAAACAATTATATTTTGTTCTTTCTGATGTGCAGAAATAGTTACCATACCAATAGAAGTATATTTAACAGCATTATCTATCAGGTTATGAAAAAGCATCTCCAATAAAGCCTTGTTATTATTGAGAATAATGTTTTCGTCTACATTATTAATGATATCTATATTCTTCTTTGCAGCCAGATTACGGAAAATCATGATTTTCTCATGTATAAGCTGCCTAAGATTGATCGTTTCCCTGTATTCATCATCCGTTAAAAATAATTTGGTATAATCCAGACTGTTTAAAACAAAATGATAGAGCTCTTCTGTGGTCTCCTGCGTAGAAATTAATGATTCTTTAATCTCCATATCATCTGTAGTCGAAATCAGACTTTTCAGGTTTAAATTAATAAACCTCAGAGGACTCTTAATATCATGGCAGATAAGGCGGGTTAGTTTTTCCTGATTTTCCAGCTTTATCTTTAATTTTTCTTTGGATTTCTGTAATTTATCCAGCAGAATGACCAGATCTTTTGTATGATTTTCTATTTCTATTCTTAGCTTTTCATTTTCTCTTTCAATATAAAAATTTCTTATCTTAATAAGGAAGAAAACCATTAAGATGAAAAGTATAAAAAAAGCAACTTTAAAGATCCCGGTCTCCCAAATTACAGGTTTCTTATAAGGATCTAGATTCCCATCCTGAAAATCTGCAAATAAATTATTTAGAGCTTCATCAAAAAATATGTTATTTTCAAATAAGGTAAAAGGATCAAAGACATCCGTTATTCTATGAATATTATTTATTTCTCTTTGGAAAGACCGCCCATTATCTGAAATATAGCATTCCAAATTCTTTTTTTTCTGCTGAGAAAAAAAAAGCGAAAAGAAAAAGATAAAAAGAACAGCAATTTTTTTCATATCATTTACTACAAAAATATAAAATAGTTGCAGAAACTGTATATAAAAAATTCTACAAAAAGAAGTAGAAAAAATTCTACACGCAAAGCTTTTATAAGTTCTTTATTTTATCCGTTTAAAAAAGTTTAACGAAGTCTGGATAATCAGAATCGTACAATAAATAAATCTCTTATTATAAAAACTATTTTTTTTTAACATGCCATTTTCTGCCAATTAAAAAGTCAGCAAAACGGGAATTATAAGAGGGTAAGAAAGTTCTGCACAGCTTGAGAACAGGAGGAATTTTCGGTTTTTAATACCTCAAAAATATAATAACGAAAAAGAGATTTATTTCGTTTGCTTTTTATTTTACGATTATTTTTTTGTAGAAATAGTTCTACAAAAAGAAACTTATTTATTCTACACAATCTGTTTTTATTACAGCATATTTTTGTAAAAAGCTTCACTACGTGTGTAAATTGATAATTAATAAGATATTTTTTAAAAACACTGCCTTTTTATTAAAAGTAGTGCTTTTATTATTAATTATTAATTCATCTTTTTCATTTTCTCAAGTGAAATTTGTAAATGCTGCTACATCTGATGATTCAGAAGCAAATATAACCCAGACCTACATTTATAATAAAGATCTTATTGTTGTAACAGGGGATGCAGTAATTTATGAAAAAACGAACGAAGAAGAAATAACCATAAGCAAATCAGCTAATCCGGAAAAAAAAGCGACTAAGAATAGATCCGGAAAAAACAAGCTGATAAGCAAGAAAAAAAACACTAAAAAAGATTCCGGACAATGCATCGCCAAAAGTAATTGTAACTACACCCCTCATCAGGACCAGAATAATTCCACAATAAAAAATAAAGGAGGCAGTTCTCTGGCTTCTGTAGACAATAAAACTCAAAAAGAGATTATCTTCCATTTTGGATCTTCCCCTTTTTTGGGAAGACTGTGGGGAGTTCATAAAAAGTTTTACCATTACAAATTTTATAATTCGAGTTTAAAAATTTGTAAAAACTCTTCAAGAGCTCCGCCATTTGCTGTTTGATTATCCAATGGCTTTGATTTTGGGCCATCAGACTATTTTGAATATTCAAATAAAGCATACAACCTATTTTAATTTTACTAAAATGAAGATATCATCTACCATTATATTTTTATTTTTTGCCTCTGCAATCAGTGCACAGACAGGAAATATCGGAGTAAATACTACTACTCCTCAAAAAACCTTACACGTTAACGGTTCTCTACAAGTTACAAACGAAATAAATGTAGGGGGCAATTCCTCTACAGCAGGAAGTGCCGGTACAGCAGGACAGGTTCTTACCTCTGGCGGAGCCGGAACAGCTCCCACCTGGGCAACAGTTCCTGGGGCCGGTTCTACAACCAACACACTTACCAATACTACCAATACTATTACCAGTACAGTAAACGGATTAGTTGCAACTGCACCCGCAGTAAATACTGTAGCTAACACCACGGTACTTACAGGAAACAACAACAGCTTGGTAACTACAGTAAACGGAGTCGCGAGTACTTCTGTAAACGTCCCTAACCTTTACACTGCAAACGGAACCCTTACTGCAAACAGAACGGTAACACAGGGAGCTAATACACTCGCATTTACCTCAACAGCAACGAACGGATTCTCAGTAGACGGCACCACATTTTCTGTAGATGCAGCCAATCATGAAGTGGGGATAGGTACAGCAGCGCCCAATACCAATGCGGTATTAGATCTTACTTCTACTACCAAAGGGTTATTAATCCCAAGACTGACATTATCAGCTCTTAACAGTGCGTCTCCGCTTTCTGCGAATGTAGCAGGAATGGAGGTTTATAACACTGCTACGAATACTGCCACTTCCGGACAGGAAGTATACCCTGGAGAATATGTAAATAACGGAACCACCTGGGGAAGAACTTTAAATTCCGGTGATGTTAATGTTATTGCAGGAGCAGATGGCACCGATGCCATTGCCACTACAGCAACGATTACGGTTCCGGCAGCAGGAGTTGTGAATACTGCCATCTATACCAACACATTTACCCTTACTAAACCTTCTTTAGTTACTTTCAGTGCAAGTGTTTCATTCAGAATGCTTAGCAATACTACTGATACCACAGTATCTAAAATATATCGTTCTTATTGGGAGTTCACATCGCTTCCGGCAGGTTCTACACTGGCAACGGCAACGCCATACGGTCCAAGCAGTGCATTATATTATGGAGCAACAAATGCCACATCAGGAATTTTTGAAGTTACTCCTAGTGTAACTCTGAGACTCATTGCCGGAACGTATACGGTACAATTAACGGGAAGAACAGCAGATGGTCCAAGCGGAACCGGCTTTACCGCAAATTTTGGAGCCGGAAGCAATGACAATGTAAGCATAACAGCGGTACCTATAAAATAATCGTATTTAATTTGGGTTATCTACCATAAATAATAGAATACGATAACCGTAACTTCTATGTCTTACTAAAAATCTAAAGAAATGAAAAAGATAATTATAGCATATACTTGTGTTCTCGGAACATTCATATATGCACAGACAGGAAACGTAGGCGTGAATACAACCACCCCTCAAAAAAATCTCCATGTTAATGGTTCTCTGCAGGTCACAAACGAAATTAATGTAGGAGGTAATGCCTCTACAGCAGGAAGTGCGGGAACAGCAGGGCAGGTTCTTACCTCCGGCGGAGCCGGAACGGCTCCCAGCTGGACAACAGTTTCAATTACGCCAATTACCACGAATACACTTACTAATACTACCAATACTATTACAAGTACAGTAAATGGAACAGCTGCTACTGCACCCTCAGTAAATACCGTAGCTAACACCACAGTACTTACGGGAAATAACAACAGTCTGGTAACAACAGTAAACGGAGTGGCGAGTACTTCAGTAAATGTTCCAAACCTTTATACAGCAAACGGAACTCTTACTGCAAACAGAACGGTAACACAGGGTGCTAATACACTCGCATTTACCTCAACAGCAACGAATGGATTCTCAGTAGACGGCACCACATTTTCTGTGGATGCAGCCAATCATGAAGTGGGGATAGGTACAGCAGCACCCAATACCAACGCGGCATTAGATGTTACTTCTACCAGCAAAGGACTGCTGCTCCCAAGAGTGACATTATCCGCAACCAACAATGCCTCTCCACTCTCTGCACATGTAGCAGGAATGGAAGTCTACAATACTGCTACGAATACGTCCACTACGGGGCAGGAAGTATATCCGGGAAAATACGTCAATGATGGTACTGCATGGAGAAGACCTTTAAATATCAATGATATAAACATTGTTGCAGGAGCTGATGGTACAGATGCCCTTGCCACTACAGCAACAATTACGGTTCCGGCAGGAGGAAGTGTGAATACCACTCTTTACACTGCTACATTTACCCTTACGAAGCCTTCTTTGGTTACTTTTAAAGCCAGTGTAGGATGTATTATGACTACCCCTGCCGTTAATGACGCTACTGTGTCTAAACTTTACCGTTCTTATTGGCAATTTACATCTCTTCCTGCGGGATCCACATTGGCAAGTACAACCCCGTACGGTCCTAGCAGTGGATTGTATCGTGGAACTACAAATGCAACCTCAGGAATTTTTAACATGACTCCCAATGTCGCCTTAGCATTAATTCCGGGAACTTACACAGTACAGTTGGTAGGAAGGCTTACAGATGCTACAGGAGGAACAGGTTTTACGGCTACCTTAGGTGGTTCTGCTAATGATAACTTAAGTATTACAGCATTACCTTTAAGATAATGCAGAGGTACAGCCAGTAAATATAATGGTAAGACACAATGTTTCTCACTATTATACGCTGCCATCCGGTCTTCAGGATGTTTGGAATAAATGTATCTGCAGTTTCTTTTGAAACCTGAAAACAGATCTTATATTCTTATCATCCTGAAGACTTTTTATGGGATAAAGAATTTCAGAAGCAGATAAAAACAATCTGAGTATCTTTCAGCAATCCTAACGCTTAATTTTAACACATAGTTTAAGTTTTTTAAGCAAAAAATTATTTTTCAAGCTCAAAATAGAAATGGCAGATAATGTGATTTGAATCTATTTTACATTAAAATCTCGAACTTTTTTCTATATTAGTCTTTAAACATTATGTTATAAAATCTGGATTAAAACATTCTGCATACTATATTCTTTCTGAATTTCATTCTATTCCAGACTTTCATTTTTTCCACAATATCGCGCCCATCATTAAATGATTTGTTCAGATATAAATCTTTTAAGCATCTTCAATATTACATCATATAATGTAATAATTTTCTGCCACTCTCAGTATACAGCTGACTACTTTTAAGCATAATTCTATTGTTGTCATTTTCCAAAAAAATCCAGATTTGCTTGTTTATTTTTCGATTAATAAAAGCCCTCCTATTATTATTCATTTAGCCCAAAATTCATAAAAACACGTCAAGTTTTGGCGTTGTCAGTGTATAGCTTTGTATTTCAAAATCATAAAAATATTTGATAATGGATAAAGCAACTTTACAGAGAATTGAAAAACTTCACCCTTATGTAAGAGAGGAAGTAAAGAAGATAATCGATGAATGCGACAAAGCATTAACAGGCAGAGCAAAAGTACGAATTACACAAGGTTTAAGGAGCTTTGAAGAACAGGAAAAACTTTATGCCATCGGAAGAATTACTTCAGGAAAAAAAGTAACCAATGCAAAGGCAGGACAAAGCATCCATAATTACGGATTGGCTGTAGATATATGCCTGGTAATTGACGGAACAACGGCAAGTTGGGATACCGCCAAAGACTGGGATAATGATCAGGTTGCCGATTGGTACGAGTGCGTAAAAATTTTCGCAAAGTACGGATGGGACTGGGGCGGAAACTGGAAAACCTTTAAAGATCTTCCGCATTTTGAAAAGAAAAATATTGTAACAAAGAAAGGATTGGTAAAATCATCCTGGAGAACGCTTTCTAAAATGCCCAGAGATAAAGAAAACTACGTTATACTTTAATTCTCATTTATTTGAAAATTATTTTTAATACGTCAAGTTTTGTCGCTTCCCCGATCTATCTTTGCTTCAGTAAGATAACACTAAGACAATCATTATATTAAGCTAAAACCAATAGTTATTTCTCCTGAATCTATTGGTTTTACTTGTCTAAAATTGTTAAATGTTTCTTCAAAAAAGAGAAAAATCATATGAAAAAAACAACCATTCTTTCTTTGGACGGAGGCGGAATCAGAGGAATTATCACCTGCATTATTCTGCGTTACATAGAAGAGCAGCTTCAGATTCATGACAAGCCAAGTGCCAGACTTGGTGATTATTTCGACTTTGTTGCGGGAAGCAGCACCGGCGGACTGATTGCTTCTATTATTCTTTGTCCCGATGAACACCGAAAAGCAAAATATTCTATCCAAAAAGGATTAGAATTATATGCTGAAAAAGGTGGTGACATATTTCAGGTTTCTTTTTGGGAACGTTTGGTAAATCCTTTCGGACTTCTGAACGAAAAAATTTCTCAGGAAGCACTTGAAAAAAACCTGAATGATTTTTTTGGAAATTTAGAATTAAAAGAATTAATAAAACCTTGTTTAATAACCAGTTACGATATAGAAAACCGAAGAGCAAAACTATTCAATTCGTGGAAAGCCAGTTTAAGTACAGATAATTTTTATGTAAAAGACGTGTGCAGAGCTACTTCTGCAGCTCCGACGTATTTCAGCCCGGTTCAGATAAAATCGATGTACGGGCAAATTTTCAGTTTAATTGATGGCGGAATGTTTGCTAATAATCCGGCTTTGTGCGCCTACGCAGAAGCAAGAAAAATTCCGTTTGCGGAAGCTCTGAAAAATCATCAGAAAGCCAATCATCCAAGCGTAAATGATATGATTGTTATTTCTATCGGAACGGGGATCGAAGCGAGATCATATTCTTTTAAAAAACTGGAAAAATCCGGGAAAATAGGCTGGGTAAATCCAATAATCGATATTTTGATGTCTGCCAACGCAGAAACAGTAGACTATCAGCTTTGTCAGATGTTCCAGACTTTAGGACTGAGAAATCAGAAAAATTATTACAGACTTAATCCTTCTTTAAAAAACGCTTCTCCTGCAATGGATAATGTAAAGAGATCTAATATTGAAAATCTGATACAAGCAGGATTAAGCTATATTGATGATAACAGAGAAATCTTAAATCAGATTGTTCAAAAGCTCATTAAAAACAAAATATAAGCTATATACCTTATAAAATACAGATATAAGCTTTTTTAATTATATTTAAATAATAACCAATCATGAAAACAATATTCACATTTATTATTCTCAATATCCTTTCTTTCGTTGCAGGCTGTTTTATTTTTTATTTTTTGTTAGACTACTTCAATCCTCCGGTCACAAAAGATGGACATCCATATATGCCGATTGAAAATGTAATATGTTCGGTAATCGCTGCTTTTGTTTTTACTATTCTGTTTTTCGTATTCATCAGAAAATATATTTCAGAAAATTTTTAATTTTTTAGAAAATAATTAAAAATACGTCGAGTTTTGACGCTTTGGGTAAATATCTTTACCTCAGAAATTAAAAACAATAATCTAAAAACTTACAACGATGAAAATTTTAATACAAAAAGAATATTAATAATTACACTTTCAGTTCTGAAATTATGATCTTCAGAATTCTTTCTCTTTAATCCATCCGGCTTTTTTACTACAAAGAATCATTCAGTTTTCTCACTGGATAGGATAAGATTATGTTCAAAATAAGATTAGTTTGCTAGCACTAACTATATCTCAATTATTATTAACATTTTAAAACCATTCACAAATTATGGCAAATTTAGTACAAGAATTAAACAGTTTAGATTTTAGTGTTTACATTGGTGGTCCTTTGCAGGCTGCAGTAAAAGCACAACACGACGCTTCGATTTCCCAAGTTAATTTCATTAAAGAAGTAGGCTTTACCCCTGCGGTTCCCGCTGCAGGAAGTACTCCCGCAATACCCTCTCAGTTGAGATATGTAGATTTTAATTATGAAAAATCTCTACCCAACCCGGATTATGGTAAAACACTTCAGGACCTGAAAGACGCAGGAAGAGTAGAAGCTTCTGCAACCGCTATACCTGCTACCATTAATGTATCTCAACAATTTCTAAAATCAGCCGTAAATCTAAAAGTTCCTTTCCTTACGATGCTTACGATTCCGGCTTTGAGAATTGATGAAGTGACTATTGATTTTAATGCGAAATTGAATTCAGTAGAAACACAAAATGTATCTAGCGAATTCTCAGGAAATGCTTCTATCAGTGCAAAATTCTGGAAAGTAAAATTCAATGCATCCGCTTCTTATAAGAAGACGACTTCAAGTACTTCAACTACAGAAAGAACATACACTTTGGGTGTACATGTAAGAGCTGTAAACGATGAACTGCCTGCTGGTCTTTCAAGAATTATGGATATGCTGGAAGACAGTATTGCCGCTGTTTAATTTAAATTTCAGGGTGGTTGCTTTGGCAGCCATCCTTTTGCTTCATTTTTTTTAATACAAAAACTAACTTATTATGCCGACATTAAAAGAATATTTAGGCGGAATTGTATCAGAAATTACCGCAGCCAGAAAAATGGCAGATATACAAACATTAGAGATTGCGAAAGAATATGCTCAGGACGATTTGCTAAAACATTTCTCTGTTCCAAGAATGAAGGTAGGAACAGTAGAACTTACAGTTCCTTTTGCAAAAGCAGCGGCATCGCCGGTTTTATCTTTCGCGGAGTTTACCTATGACGAAATTTTAAAAGTAGCCAAAACAGATTATGATCCTTCTGATACAGATAGTGATACAGAGCTCAAGGCACTTCTTAGTGATAAACAGGTTGAGTATAATAGCGACATTGCAGAGATGAAACGAGGAAATATAACTGATGTCACTCAAGCTGAGACGAAGTATTTTAATAGTATCCCTAAGTATATTATAAAGCTTTGTACTTCACTTCCCAACTTCAACTGGAAATTGGTAAATCCTGATCAACTGCATGAAAGGCTTTATTCTAGAATGCTTCAGGAAGCAAAAAAAGCGATAGAGGACAAACCGAATAACCCCAACGAGGTAATTGTAGAAGCAAGTAAACTGATGGATTTGGATCCCAAATGTATCATTATAGCGAAAATGAGTGTAACCGAATCCGGAATGGAATGGTCCAGACATGAAGATATTGACGGTAACATAGTCGAAACATTAATTCCTGAATAAAATATGAAAAAATCACAATTTATTCTGATCAAACAACTGAAAGAGAAATTGCTCCAGTTTCCTTCTATTGTTTCGAAACTGGAAAAAAAAGATCCTTATTTTATCGACTCGCTATTGGTCTGGCTGAAATCTGCTGAAGATATCTTTTCTTCTTATAACATTAGTGCTGTTTCCGAGCTGGCAGGTTTCAGAGCAAAAATTCTCGCTGCAAGAATAAGTAACGAAAGAGGAGGCAATATTAAAAAAAAACAAATTAAAGCGGCTTCAGATATTCTGTATGATCTGCAAAGTACGGTATTAACGGTATTAATACCTTTTGAAAAGAAAATAGACGACTGTCGTGAACTTATAAAACAGCTGCTTACACTTCTAAAACAAAGGGGAACAATACATTACAACCCTCAGGTTTCTTTTGAAGTATTTGTTAATAGTGTATGGCAGACCATACTCATGGATAATGAACTTAGCGTAGGAGCCATCAAATTAAAATCTATACTGTCTGAAACAGACATCATCATGGTTGTTGGCGATGAGATCGAAATAACGGAATTTATGTGACACTATTTTTGCGCATTATCTATTGTAGAAAATAACTCAACATTTGGGTTATTTTTTTCATCAGGCAATAAATTTTTAAATATTAAAAAAATACGTCAAGTTTTGACGTTCACCATGTCTACATTTGAAGTATAAAACAAAACACAAAGTATCATTTAAAAAAATAAATTTTCACTCAACGTATCTATGCTGAACAGCCCAAAATGTATTCAATTTTTAATGCCAAACACCAAAACAAAATGAAATCACAACATCATTACTCAGACATTATTTTCGACAGAAACCGCTACACTATTGAATGGAGCGATATTGAAAATGCAGAAACAGATTACGACAATTATCTTAATGACATTGAAACGTCTTCCGACGGAGTTTTAAAAATGATGACATTCAAAAAAATATATATCAATTAAATTTTAAACATATCAAGTTCTGCTGCTGTTCAGCAGTCTCTTATACCACCATTTCTGTTTCGTTTTTCTAAATTCAATATTCTTAAAATGCTGAACAGCCGGAACTTTGTTTAAAAAACACCATCAAATTAATACGCAAAAATTACATATATTATGATAACAAAAGAAGCACTAAAACTCTACTTTGAAAAGGGAGATTACCCTACACAAAATCAATTCTGGGAATGGATGGATTCATATTGGCATAAGGAAGAAAAAATACCACAGGATTCTGTTGAAGCATTTGAAAAAGTAATTCCGCTTTTTGACGGAAATAATTTAATAGGATCCGGGATTAAACTGATAATACCATCCAATACAAAGAAGATTTTTGCGGCTGCATACTCGTATGAAGGATTTAACTATCAAATAAGAGAGGTCATTTTAAATGAAGGTTTAGAAGAAATCGGGCAATATGCATTTAGCAATCAGAACATAAAAGTTATTAAAACTCCCTCTACATTAAAACTCATTGGATCTAATGCTTTTGATAGTCAATCCAATACAAGAGGAACAGGTGTTTTAGAAAAAATCATACTCAATGAAGGTCTTATAAGGATTGAAGATTCTGTTTTCTTGAATTATAAAGCGGCAGTTAATGATCTGTATATTCCAAACACAGTACAATCAGTAGGAAAAAATGCTTTTTTAATTCCTTCATTACAAACGGTGTCTGCTCCTGCAGGGTTGGATCTTAGTGCTTCGGGAATTCCTGCAACAGCAGTGATTACGTACAGATAAAAATTACCTTAGAACAAAGATCATGAAACTCATATCGATTCTAAAAAATAATATTTAAAAAAATTAAAATACGACAAGTTTTGTCGCTTTAACCTCATATATTTGTGGTAGAAACTTTTAACAATGAAAAAAGATTTTTATCTCACAAGGTACGCCTTAATTATTAAAAGACTGGAAGGTTCTCCGGCTACTTATTCTCAATTGGAAGAATACCTTCTTAATTCCTTCGAATTTCAGGATGCGGGGATTAAAAGCTACTCTATCCGTACACTGCAAAGAGATATCCGGGAAATTTCAGATCTTTTCAATCTTTCTATTCATAACAAAAAGAAAGGCGATAACCGGTATTATATCGAGAGCCGCCCAATTATGGAAGTGGATGAATATAATCAAAAATTACTGGAGTCTTTTCAGGTAAGCAACGCCCTGAACCTTCATCCTGATTTTTCAAATCTTATCTTTTTTGAAAGCAGAAAACCAACTGGCGTTGAGCATTTTTATGACCTTTTTTTTGCCATCCGTAATAAAAGAATTGTTTCTTTTGAGCATTACAACTACAAAAATAAACTGATGACTTCAAGAAAAGTTCATCCGCTGGCTTTAAAAGAATCCAAAGGAAGGTGGTATCTTATCGCTATCGATACAAAAGATAAAATGCTGAAATCTTTCGGATTAGACAGGATTAATTATCTGGATGTTTCTAAAAATACTTTCAGAGAGAAATACAAATACAATTTCAGAGAACATTTTAAAAATGCTTTCGGAGTGATGAATCTTACGGAACAGAATCCGCAGAAAATTGCCTTAAAATGCAGCAGACATCAGGGAGAATACATCAGAAGTTTTCCGCTTCATCAGTCTCAGAAAGAAACCAAAGAAACACCGGAAGAAATATTTTTTGAGTTTTTCCTGCATCCTACGTACGATTTTTTGCAGGAAATTCTCTCCTTCGGAAAAGAAGTTCAGGTACTGGAACCTAAAGTTTTAGTTGACGATATCCGCAAACATCTGCAGGAATCATTAAACAGGTATCTCGAAAGCTAAAAAACTTATTAAATTGATCCATTTTTTTGATTACATTTACATAAATATATCAAAGTGAAATCTTTTTTTGTTTTTCTTTTTTGCTGCGGTTTTTCTTTCTGTTTTTCCCAACAGACTGAGGAATTTAAGCTTATTAAAAATTATTACAACCAGCACCGTTCCATGCTCGGCAAAGAGTTTAAGAAAAAATTTGATGTCGAGACAGACAATTATCATAAGGCTTCTATAAAGGTCGACTATATGCTTTTTATGCAGAAAATGGACAGCATAGAGAATGTTGCGCTTACAGGAGCTTTATTAAAGACAAAAAATCTCGAAGATCTTAATAAACTAAAATTATTAAAAACTCCGTCCGCCGAGACTCCTGCTATTCCTTCTGTTGTTATCGATAAGATGGCAGATTATCCGGGAGGAATTAATGAACTGCGGAAAGAAGTTGCCAACCTTTTTTATCTCGGGGGTGTATATTCTGATGTAAAAACCGTAAAGGCAAATGTTGCATTTATCGTAGAAAAAGACGGAAGTATAAGTAATGTTCAGGCTGAAGGAGATAATTTCACCTTTAACAGACAGGCTGAAATTGCTCTGTATTCTGTTTCTCAGAAGTTTTCTCCCGCCATCATCAACGGCGGTCCGGTAAGATACCGTTTCCGGCTCCCACTCACCATGAATATTGAGCAATAAATGTTTACCGACGAATATTTCATGAAAATGGCTCTTCATGAAGCCGAAATTGCACTGGAAAAAGATGAAGTCCCTATCGGATGTATTATCGTTTCAAACAATCGGGTGATTGCAAGAGCCCATAACCTTATCGAAACATTAAATGATGTAACGGCTCATGCAGAGATGCAGGCCATAACTTCTGCAGCGAATTTTCTGGGCGGAAAATATTTAAAAGACTGCACGATATATGTTACAATGGAACCTTGCGTAATGTGTTCAGGGGCATTGTCTTGGTCACAAATTTCAAAAGTGGTGATCGGAGCGCGAGACGAGCATCGAGGATTCATCAACAAACATCTTTCACTTCATCCAAAAACAGAAATCATCACAGGTGTTTTAGAACATGACTGTTCTTTAATTGTAAAAGAATTTTTTAAATCTAAAAGATGATAAGAAAAGTTGAGGCTAAGATTTAGTATACTATTTATCAATGGTTTTTTAAAATCTGAATCTCAACTTTTACTATAAATTTTTCCCCAGAAAATATAGTCCTTTCAAAGTATGCAATCTGTCCATCACGTGAATTTTATCTGTTAAAGGCTTGTAAACGTGAGAAACTCCTCCTGTAGCTACCACAAAACAATCATCATTCACTTCATCGTTTATCCTGTCGATAAACCCTTCCACCATTCCCAGAAATCCATATACCATTCCGCTCTGCATACAGGTTACGGTATCTAAACCCAAAACTGTTTTTGGCTTTACCAGCTCTATTTCCGGAAGCTGAGCGGTCTGGCTGATCAGAGAATTAAGAGCGGTAACAATTCCTGGAGCAATAATTACCCCTAAAGTTTCCCCACTTTCCGCAACACAGCTCGCTGTAAGTGCTGTTCCGAAATCCAGAACAATTTTTTTCCTGTGCGGATACATATTATGAGCAGCGACAAGGTTTGCATAAATATCCGTTCCCATCTGTTTAGATTTTGCCTGAACTCCGGAAGGTGTATTTCTGTCTACAATTACGGGATGAATATCATGAATTTTTTTTATCGCCGCACTCATCACTTTTGTAAGCTGAGGTACAACGGAACCGATAATAACTTTACTGATTTCTTCAGGTTCAATTTTATAAGTCTGATACAGCATAAGCATTTGCGCATACAGCTCATCTGTCGTTCGGTAAGGTTTTGTATTAATTACCCAGGAAATCTCGCAGTTATCTTCGTTAAAAAGCCCGAATCTGATGTTGCTGTTCCCTATGTTTATTACAATTGACTTCATTTATTTATTTTCAAAAAGATGGAAATCTCCGTTTAATTTTAAGGCACTAAATTTAATGATTTTAATAAAAACACAGTCGATCTTCGGGATAAGTTTTGTTATACTTAAAAAACAATTATTTATATTTAGACCTAAAAATCACTTCAACTCAATTTTCATGAAAAAACTGATCCTTCTATTTTTATTTCTTTGGGGAATAAACAGCTTCTCTCAGACTGCCGCTGCTGCAAAAGAAGTCTTTGAAAAGCTTAAAAAAGAATCCAAAACTGATGGGACCGACAAAACGGTGTATAATATTCTGGATGAGTTTTACAATAAAACTTTGCAGGCGGAAAATGATGAAATGACGGATGAAACTATAGGAAAAATTCAGACTCTGATTTCTAATCCCGATACTAAAAACATCCACATTCTTTTGCTTTTTTTGATGTATCAGCAGCACATTAGCCAGACTGCTGCTGTCGGGAAAAAATCAAACCCTGAATTTCAGATCGAAACGATGAGCTTGCTGGAAGAAGAAACAAAAAAAATCTATGGAAAAATCCCTGCCATCATTTATATCTACAAATACGAATCATTCGACAGCGGCGATAAAAAACAGGAAGCCAAAGCTGCAATTATTCAGGGATTAAAAGAATATCCCGATTCTGTTCCTTTAAAAGTTTATAGTTATCTCAATACCAATGATGAAGCCCTAAAAAACGATTTGATTAAGAACCATTCCAATCATTGGATGGTAAAGCAGTTCGGGATTCAGTAATACCCTTCTTTATCACTCGATTATTAATAGTTCAAAGTCCATTTTCTAAAAATTTACATGAAAGAAAATTAATTCTTGCTTTATTTAGAAAATTCACTAATTTAGGACAAATTTAAAGCGGAGTCCGAAAAGCTTAATTAGAGTAGGAAATTAAAACAAATTATCAAATAATCATGAAAAATTTAAAAAAGCTTTCAAGAGAGAGTCTTAAAACGGTAAAAGGAGGCTATACACAGCAATGTGTTGATAACATGTATGCTATGGGATGCCAATTAAATCCAGGACCAGATTTAACTTATACATCAATTCCGGGATGCCCAACTTCCGTAAAAAGATATTGTCTTATATAATTTTTTAATTTAAATAAAAAAAAGAGGCTGTCTCAAAAGGACAGCCTCGCTTTTTATTATATAATAAATTTATTTCACTTCAACGAAATTATCTGCCATATTTACATCAGCAAGTCTTTGACTGAAATCTATTCCTAAAACAGACAATTGTGATTTTGTATAAGGTACAGTAATCGAATATTCTTTCTGAGTCCAAGGCCAATATGGCATTGTTTTAAATTCCCCGTAAGCATCTTTTTCCTTCCACGTATGCGTCATGTTCATAGGAATCTGGTAAGTAACCATTTTCTTATCGCTCGTTATCAAACTGAAATCAATTGGCATTGGAACCTGTCCGTTATTCACCAAAGTAATGGTGGTAGATTTTGCATCATATTTTACGTCTTTGATTCCGTAATCTATTGTTTTTGTGGTGTTGATCCAATAATTCTGAAACCATTTCAGATCCATTCCCGAAACCTTTTGGGCAATGTGTAAAAAGTCTCTGTCTGAAGGATGTTTCAGCGCCCAATGATCGTAATACTGCTTCAATGTTTCTGCAAGATTCTGTTCGCCCATAATATAGCCCAGTTCAACCAGATACAATTCTCCTTTTACATAAGAAGCGTATGTATAGGAAGTTCCGTTATCGTGATGATCTCCCAGCCAGACTGCGGGTTCTTCAATATCTTTTTTCACGAAATTTCTGTAAGCATTCAAAGAATTGGCAAAAGGATTCGGAAGTTGTTTTGCAGGAGGAAATAACTGATTCATGACATATCCTTCCGCATAACTTGTAAATCCTTCATCCATCCACGGACGCATTGGTTCGTTGGTAGCCAACATTTGTTGATACCATGAATGAGCTCCTTCATGAGCCATTAATCCCATTAGTCCCTCAATATCATCTGCTTCACCTAAAATCATGGTACACATTCCGTATTCCATACCTCCGTCTCCTCCCTGAATGAAAGAATATGTCGGATAAACATATTTCCCGAAATGGGAATTCATCAACTGATAATATTTCGTGATGTAAGGCTGCGCTTCTTCCCAGACTTTTGTTTTATCGTTATTCTGATATACTAAAAAAACTTTCGGACCTTGCGGAACGTCAAAACTTTTTACGATATAGTCTTTATCTGCAGCCCACGCAAAATCAAGAATGTTTTTAGCGCTCCATTTCCATGTTGCTTTATTTTTATCTGCTTTAATTTTAGCATTGGCATCATACCCTTTTACTTCAGAAGGATTTTCCAGAATTCCTCCTGCTCCGATGACATACTCTTTATTGATTTTTATCGTAACATCAAAATCTGAGAATGGTGCATGAAATTCTCTTCCGATATAATCAAATGCCGCCCAACCATCGTAATCGTATTCTGCGATTTTCGGATACCACTGCGTCATCGTCATGTCCACTCCTTCACTGTTGTTCCTTCCGCTTCTTCTGATTTGCTGCGGAATTACCGCATCCCATTCTAAAGTAAATGTAGTGGATGAATTAGGTTTAATCGGTTCTGCAAGGTACACTTTCATTATCGTTTCCTGAACTTCAAACTTAAGTGTTTTGCCGTTTTGCTTGATCCAATGGATATTCTGCGCTCCTTCCTGATCCTTCGGGATAGAAGCTAATCTTGAAACACCGTCTTTCTGCAGTCTGGAATCTCCGTTTTTTCCTTGTCCTGCAACTCTCTGATCCATCATCGAATTGGGCTTAAAAGCATTCCAGTACAAATGGAAATAGACAACATTCAGTTCGTCCGGAGAGTTATTTTTGTAATCTAAGGTCTGTTTTCCTTCGTAGGTAAACTTTTCAGCATTTACATCAATATCCATCTTATATTTCGCACTCTGCTGATAATAAGCTCCCTGCTGAGCATGAAACTGTGAAATGATAAATGCAAACAGGATTGCAACCGATTTTTTCATTTAAAATTTTATTTTTTCTAAAGATAAGTATTTAAAAATAATAATCTATTTAAACACGAATATCACTAATATTCACACAATTTTAAGCACAAATAAAAATTCGTGTGATTCGTGAAAATTAGCGTCATTTATGTTTAATTCAACAATTTTTTAATCAAAGTAATCTGTCCCAGATGATAATAGCAATGCTCAATCATGCCATCTATATTTCTGAGATAGGTTCCATATTTTTCGTCTACAAAAGCCTCGTTCATTTTCGAATCGGGCATTTTCTCCAATAAATCTGCGAACCTTTCGGCATCGCTTAAAAATTTACTTTTCAGGCTTTCCCACTGTTCCGGAGATTCAATCGGAGGTAGGTCGAAGCTGAATTGATCCCTGATTTCCAAATCGCCACCTTCAAAAAAGTTAATTAAACCGGCAATATAATAATCAATATGAAAAGTAAGCATTGCGATGGTATTTAAAGAATCTACTTTGGCTGTTGCCTTTTCTCAAGAAACATCGGAAAGCTGATCTCTGAAGTTGGTATTGGCAATCCATAAACCATCTAATGTAACCTCCCTAAATCTTTTGGCTAATTGTGCTGTTGAACTCATTAGTTTTAATTTTTCTTAAAGATAAACGTTCTTAAACACAAATTCCACAAATAAAAGCCACAATTTTAGGCACAAATAAACTTAGTGAAATTCGTGTGGAAAATTCGCGACGTTGAGTTTACTTTCTTTAAAGCAAATGTCTTAAACACAAATTCCGCAAATAATAATCACAATTTTAGGCACAAATAAACTTAGTGAAATTCGTGTGGAAAATTCGCGCGGCTGAGTTTACTTTCTTTATAATAAATGTCTTAAACACAAATTCTACAAATAACAAACATAATTTTAGCACAAATAAACTTAGTGAAATTCGTGTGGAAAATTTGCGTCATTCGTGTTTGAATAAACTGAATTCATGTCTCAACAAAAAACCTCAAATGAAGACATTCGAGGTTTATATGTATTGAAATTAATCAGATTATTTTTTCGCTGAAGATTCTTTCTTTCCGCTTTGTAAGATCTTTTCTAAGATTCTTAAGGTGATAAGATACGTTGGTTTTACTCCTGTTAATCCTAAACCTCCCGAAGAAAGGGTACTTCCGGTTTCCAAAGGATTATCGGATGCGTAATAAGCATACATCACGAATAAATCCGGAGTAATGTGATGCCTGATTTTAGATGCCACCTGAATTGCTTTCTGGTAATGCGCTCCTTCCATTTCAAGACCGATCGCTTTCCATGAAGTATTCATAAAATAAGAAAGAATATCCCTGTTCTGAAGCGAAGTTCCCAAAACGGTAATCATCGGACCTTCGAAA
>NZ_JBBCQL010000034.1:0-27667 GCF_037149975.1 Chryseobacterium sp. VD8
ATCAATTATCTTTCATTGCTCATTGCTCATTGCTCATTACTCATTACTCATTACTCATTACTCATTACTTAGCTCCGATAGAAACGGCATCCTTTTGGGTTACGGGCTCCGCTTAGCTCCGCCCGTAGTTTATTTTAATTGAGAAAGTTAAGAAAAGCTGTAAACCTTTTATTTAGCAATATTTAACAGGCGCTTAAACTTGTCTAAACTTTTTTACCGCAAAAGATGCAAAAGATTTTAACACTTTAGTAGTTTAAGTTTAATACTCAAATGGAAAAAGAGCACATAAGTTTAAAAAAATCAAAGATTTTTTCTCTTTGCATACTTTTGAAATACTTCAAATAAATTCAATAAAGTCTTTGTCTCTTTTGCAGTTAAATTTAAAATGAGTTTAACAAACGAGGCTTAATCTTAATGGTAAAAATAAATTATAGATTGAAGCAAATCTGTTTCTAAAGACCTTCTCAATTCATGTTTCCATTATTTGGAAATGGATATGTATTTAAGTGATTGATTTTGAAATGTTAATAAGGGAGTTTAACCTGTGTTTTCTCTGACTTTTCTCTGACTTTTCGTATCATTTAATATAAACTGCTAATCCAGGATGAGGTGTTAATAAAGAACTTTTACACAAAAAGTTTTAATAATACTAAGATTTTATTTAATTCCTCATTCTGATTTTCTGACTCTTATCGCAGTAAAAAGTTTTGTTCCGGCAATAAGGTGTTTAAAATTCCAAAAAATGAAACAAATTCTTTATTTTGGAAATTTTTTTTATTTGGTATGAGATTTAAGTTGCTGTAAATCAGTTAGTTTTTAGAAAAAGCATATTTGTTGATTACGGTATGTTAACCTAAAATAACAGCAAGTATGAAAAATTTATTCTTTTTATTTATTCTTTTTTTAGGGGTAAATAATCTCTATGCAACAGGGGAGCCCTCAACTTACTTTCAAATTTATGTTCCTCCGAATAATGATGCTGTACAAAGAAATGTCTGTCTGGTCGTAACTGCCATATACGACGATACGGAATTTAATATTATTGATGATGGCGCAGACGGAGACACGGACGATTCTAAAACCGGAGTACTGAAAGCCGGACAGAGTTACGTCCTCTATATTAAAGACAATGGGATTAACGATGATGCCCGATACGCCTCCGGCGGCGTTTTAAAATGGGACGGAGACTATTTTATTGTAAAATCCAATAAACTGGTATATGCCTCCCAAAGTACAAACAGCGACTGGCAGCATGACTGGGTTCCGAGTGTGGATAAAAGTTCTATCGGACAAAAATTTATTGTTTATGCTCCCATGATTACCTCTTCTAACAGAGATATTAATGTATTTGCTTACCAGAACAATACGGTAGTAGACTTTTACAAAATCTCTACTCAGGCAAAAACAAATACAGGCTTTACCGATGTTGATGCCGAAAATCCCGTTAAAGTTTTTTCCAAAACACTGAACGTCGGTCAGGATTTAATTTACAGCTTTCCGGAAGGAAGGGATGTGATGATTTCGGGAGAAACCTATATGCTTGTCGCCAATAAGCCCGTAACCATGCAGTACGGAGCCTTATTCGGGAATGAGCGGGACGGAGGAGGATATGTTCCCACATCCAATGGAAGTTCTTCCGGAGAACTGATGTATTTCGCGGTTCCTTATCAGGCGGGAGGCGAACAGGAAATCAGGATCGTAAGCTGGGACAATACCAATACCGTGAAACTGGATCGTTTTGTAAACGGAAACTGGGTACCTGTACAAACCTTCTCTCTCAATCGATTAGCGGCGGGAGACTGGGTAGGAAAAACCAGTGGGAATGTTTCTTATCCTACCGTGTTCAGAGTTACCTGCACCGCAGGAAAAAAAGTTTCTGTTTTTGAAGGAAACTGGTTTGAAACCGGCTCTCCGGGAACCTCCGACATGGCGACAATGGTTTCTTCCGAAAGCGGAACCACAGCAGGAAAGAAATTCCTTACATATATTGCTCCTCCCGGAAATGAAACCAATGTAACCAATCCTTTAACAGGATCCAAGTATAACGGTTCTTTTTCTCACCTGTATTTATTTTCAAAAACAGGGGCTACCGTTACTGTAAAAGATGCTTTAACCAACGGAACAAAGTTTAGTAAAACATTTACTATAACCCCCGAGAAATATGCAGACTGCTCCATAAGTCTAAATGAATGGAAGGCATTTTATAACGGAACAGGTACAGCGTCAGGACCCGAAAGACCTTATCTGATCGTGGAAAGTAATAATGACATTGCAGTGATGAACAGTAATTTCAACGATAACTGGATGTGTTATACCGGAAGCTCGCTGGAACATTCTTTTACCCAGACAAGCAATGTAAGTGATGATGCACTTATCCCGACCGAACAGGCAACCGTAGTTTCTCAGGTTAAAACGGGCGGGGAAGTAACCAATCCTTCGGTGGAAGTTATCGTACAGGAAGGTCTTAAAGTAGTAGAATCGAAAATCATTAATCCCAATCAGTCTCAGACACAGGGGGTTATTACAGAGCTTAATGATAAAACAAAAGTAGAATACAATAACCTGCCTACTTTACAGCCTAACTCTACGTATCAGATTGAAACTAAAGTTGTGGCAACTGTAGGTGCCAATAACGGAGAATTGGTAGGAACTACCCTTAACTCTACCGTTGAAACCGTGGTAACAGGAAAAGTGAACGGAGAAACGCAGCAGTCAACCATTGCTAATTCCGTATCTGTACAGACAACCAATACATCCAAACTTATATTTTCCCGTCTGGAAGATCCTGTATTTGATTCTTACACCTCCAACTCATGGACCATCAGCTGGGTAGACATCAATAATGACGGATATGATGATATCTATATTACAGATATGGGACTTACAGCGCCTAACCGAATCTTTATGAATAATAAAACCGGAGGCTTTACAGCAGGACAGGTTTTACCTGAAGACGGTATTTCTATGAGTAATACATGGGCAGATGTGGATAATGACGGAGATGAAGACTTATTGGTTCTTAATAATACAAGAAATCCCAACCGTTTTTACAGAAACGACAACGGTACATTAGTCGCAGACAATACCAAATCTTTTACTCAGGATGTTTCTTATTATCATGGAGGAGCATTTGCAGACTATGATAATGATAACAAAGTAGATGTATTTATGTGTAATTATTTCCCTACAAAATACAATGAGCTGCACAGAAATACAGGCAGCGGAGGCTTTGTAAAAGAGCAGGCAGATGCCATTCCGCTGGAAGCCAATTCTTCTCTTGGACCAACATGGGCAGATTATGACCAGGACGGACTGATGGATTTATTCGTTCCTAATGGCAGCGGAAATAAAAATTCGTTATTCCATAACGACGGAAACGGAACCTTCTCCAAGAAAAATAATATCATCAATCAGGAAGGCGGAAAATCTGTAGGAAGCTGCTGGGGAGATATAGATAACGATGGCGATTTGGATCTTTTTGTTACCAATTCTAACAGTACAACCAATTTCCTGTATAAAAATTTAGGAAACGGTAACTTCCAGAAAATTACCAATTCTATTGTTAATCAGGGAGGAAGTTCTCACGGATGCAGCTTTGCAGATATAGATAATGACGGAGATTTAGATTTATTTGTTACCAATGACCGAATCAGAAAATTCCTTTACATTAACGACGGAAACGGAAATTTTACTGAAAACAGAGACGAAGCGATTACCTATAATTTCGGACTTTCTTTCGGACACGCATGGAGCGATTACGATCATGACGGCGATCTGGATCTTGCCGTGGCAACCCATTCTAATCAGAAAAACCATATTTTCGTCAATAACGGAAATACCAACAAATGGTTAGAAATTAATCTGAAAGCCACTGAAAGCAATGGTTCTGCCATCGGTACAAAAATATTTGTAGGAACAGGCAGCAAAACACAGATGAGAGAAGTAAACAGCCAGAGCGGATTTGGAGGACAAAGCAGCTATACACAGCATTTTGGTTTAGGAAACGCAGCAACCATCAATACGATCACCGTTAAATGGGCAAGCGGAATCATTCAGAAGCTGACTAATGTTTCTGCGAACCAAATACTCGAAATCGTAGAACCTCAGCAGACAAAAGTTTCCGGTATCGTTTATTTCGACAGCAATAATGATGGCGTGAAGCAGGACAGCGAACCTACCGTTTCAAGAGCGGCTATTAAAGTGGTGCCTACGAATGCCAAAGTATACTCCAGTGATAACGGAACCTTCTGTTTCTATACGACACAGAATGATGTGGAGCTGAAAATCTTAGAAGAAAACGGATTAAGTGCAGGGTCTAAAGTTTTTGATCTGACCAATTATCAGCCTTCCCAAAAAATATTTATCGCTGCAACGTCAACCTGTAACGATACAGATTTAAAAATAAATATGGGAGGAACTGCTATCCGTAAAGGATATACCAATAATCAGTTCAAAATTGTGGTGAGCAATCAGTCCAGAAATACATCCAATTCAAGCATTATAAACTTTACAATACCTTCATCTGTAAATATTATCAGTCCGTCTTCACCAATTGCGCAGCAGGAAAGTTTTGTGGCAAACTCAAAAAACTATACGCGATATTCCTGGAGCGTGGGATCTCTGAATCCTTTTGGCAATAAAATAATTAGTTTTATGACCGGTACAGATGCATCCGTTTTAGTGGGAGATGAATTAGATTTTAAAGGAGAAATTGTAAATCCATCTGCAGACTGTAATTTAGACGATAACCTGTTGATGCAAAATTACAACGTATACGGAGCTATAGATCCTAATGATATTCTGGTTTATCCGAAGGGGTATGGAGAAGAAGGATATATACTGCCGGATCAGATGCTTACTTATACCATCAGATTTGAGAACGTAGGAAACTTTGCTACTCAGAATGTATC
Organism: Chryseobacterium sp. VD8; assembly: GCF_037149975.1. Lineage (NCBI taxonomy): Bacteria > Pseudomonadati > Bacteroidota > Flavobacteriia > Flavobacteriales > Weeksellaceae > Chryseobacterium > Chryseobacterium sp. VD8. The sequence goes on from NZ_JBBCQL010000034.1 coordinate 4,911, forward strand.
GATTATAGATGCAATTCCGCAGGAATTAGACATCAATACCTTTAAACTGGTATCGGCAAGTCATGATAACGTATCTGCGGAAATTATAGATAACAAGATTACGTTTAAACTGGAAAATATATTTTTACCCTCTACTTCAGTAGACTCAGACAGATCTCAGGGCTATGTTACCTTCTCAATCCTGCCTAAAAAAGGATTAAAAGAAGATACGAAAATTAAAAACAGTGCATCTATTGCATTTGATGATGAAAATCTTCTGAAAACCAATACGGTAACCAATACCATCCAGTCTAAAGCACAGGAACAGGAAATGACAGTAGTCCATCTGTATCCGAATCCTGTAAACGATGTGGCATTTATAAGACTGGAACACAGAAAAGGTGCGGAATATACAAGAAAGAAAATAATAAGAGCTGAAGTTATTGATGTTAACGGAGTGCTTATTCTGGAAAAGAATTTCAGTCCTTCAGAAGAAGTAAGAATCGACCTTCCATTACAAATCAAAGGTTACTATTTACTGAAAGTTACAGATTCTGAAAATAAATCTTATACAAAGAAAATGGTGGTTAAATATAGAGAATAATAATACTTAGTTTTCCCAACTCTGCATCCCAAGTCAGTTTTAAAATGGCAGAGTACAATGTTTTCATGTTAAACCATTCGAGAGATCGAATGGTTTTTTTTGCATTAAAAAAGGCAGTGCATTTAAATCTGATAACGCTTAGAAATTGTAATATCAGTTCAATAATTTCTTAAAGAATTTTATTTCTGAAAAAGAAATATCATAAAAATACTTTGCGGGTTTGCGGTTCAAAATTCTTAAAAGTGTGAAAATTTTCAGAGCATATTTTACAGTTGAATATTTATTTAAGGTTAAAAATTTTAGGATTAACTGATATAAAATGTTAAATAATTCATAATTCAATTGCTTAAAAATAAGCTCATCTTTCTGCATAAAAATGATTTTACGTATTGTGTTTTGTTGATTAAATATTTGATAATCAATATTATAAATATGTATATCAAATGTATATACATATTATTTATGAACTAATTGTTAACATTTTTAATTTAGGCAGAAATGATTCATGAACAGATTTTATATCCCTATGAATAATAAACCTGAATAGAAAATTATATATATAATGAAAAGAATATTATTTTTTTTGGCCTGTATCGGCGCTCATCTTTCCCACGCTCAGGCACAAAAAGTTGAGGTGGCGAATAATGCCGACGGACAAAAATTAGAAGTAAACGGGAAGCCTTTCATTGTAAACGGAATGAATTGGGATTACTATCCTGTCGGAACCAATTACAACTATTCCCTTTGGAAGCAGTCCGATGATTTCATCAAAAAAGCTTTGGATGATGAAATGGGACTTCTGAAAAATATGGGCGTAAATACCGTAAGAATCTACACCGGAATTCCTGCAAAATGGATTACCTACATCTACGAAAATTACGGAATTTACACTATGCTCAATCACTCCTTCGGAAGATATGGTCTTACCGTTAACGGATCTTGGGTAGTAAATACAGATTATGCAAATCCTGCAACACAGGAGCTTTTACTGAAAGAAGCAAAAGAACTTGCAGAGCAGTATAAAAATACACCGGGACTTTTGCTTTACCTTTTAGGAAACGAAAACAATTATGGTTTATTCTGGGAAGGAGCAGAGACAGAAGACATTCCGGTGAAAGACAGAAAATCTACCCAGAAAGCAGTTGCCATGTACAAGCTGTTTAATCAGGCAGCTCTGGAAATGAAATCCGTAGATTCCGGTCATCCAATTGCCCTGTGTAACGGAGATACCCTTTTCTTAGATATCATTGCCAAAGAATGTAAAGATGTAGATATTTTCGGAACCAATGTCTATCGCGGTGCTTCTTTTGGCGATCTTTTCCTGAAAGTAAAAACAGAATACGGAAAACCGGTACTTTTCACCGAATTTGGGGCAGACTCTTTTAACGAACTTTCTCAAAAAGAAGATCAGGATGCACAGTCGTATTACCTGCTCGGAAACTGGCAGGAAATTTATGAAAATGCAGCCGGTATGGGAAAAGCAGGAAATGCTCTGGGAGGATTTACGTTCCAGTTTAGCGATGGCTGGTGGAAATACAAACAGACCGAAGATCTGGATGTACACAATACCAATGCTTCATGGAGTAACGGAGGATACATCAGAGATTACCGGAAAGGCGAAAACAACATGAACGAAGAATGGTTCGGGATCTGCGCCAAAGGAAAAACAGATGCTACAGGACATTACCAGTTGTATCCCAGAAGTGCATATTATACTTTAAAACAGGTTCATCAGTACAATCCTTACGAAAGTACCCAGATGAAATCTTCCGGTGCCGTTAAAAATTATTTCAATGACATCAACATTACCGATGCAAGCCTTAGAGCAAGAGGAGATAAGGCTGCTCTGAAAGGAGAAAGCAATGATCTCATCAGAATAAGCAATCTGAGAGCAGATTTTTCAACCTTCAGTACAGGAGGAAGTCTCATCACAACACCGAAAGAGAAAACTGATGCCTATACATCCTATCCGAACAGACAGGGTTTTGATCATATGGAATCTTATTACGTTGGAGTAGAAGGAAACCCGACTGCCAATATGAGAGCCAATGTGAATTTTAATATTCTGGGAAATGTGGCAGAAAATCCTATTGATCAGATATTTTATGAAAACAGGGGAAGAGCCATTCAGGTAATGAATGCAGACGGAACCACAACCACAATGAGAGATCTCAACAGAATTCAGGTCTACAATGCAAGTTATACCTGGAATCAGAAATACTTTGATCTCCACGGATTCTACAGAACAGGGCATTACCATTGGGGATATGAAGGCGATATTTTCGGTTTGTATCCTGAAGCCAATTATGGTCCTAATATGGACATCTACAATGGACAGGCACCTTTCGGTTTTGAATTCACCGGAAAAAAAGAAATCAACGGGCTGAAAGTAGCTTTCGGACCAGAACTCTGGTGGGGAGCGAATCCTGCATTATTGGTAAAATACTCAAGAAAAGCAGGAAAATTCGATCTTACAGGAATCTATCATGAAGATCTTGATCAAAGAGGAGATACGCAGAGTTCATTTGCCATTCCGCAACCTAAAACCAGAAGAGTAACGTTTGCGGTTCAGAGAAAATTCGGAAACTTCGGAATTGATCTGGGAGGAATCTGGGGCGGACAGCCGCTTAACGGAAGAACATTCCAGCTGTACAGAGACGGAAACATTTATCAGGATCAGATCAGCGGAAAAGACAATTGGGGGGGGAAAGCCAAATTTACCTACACCGGCGGAAAATTCAACTGGTACGCTCAGGGAGCGATGATGGGGCTGGTTGCCAATGGAGGAGCAGATTACACGCAAACCTTTACCGGATGGAGACTAAAAGACAGCGGAAGTGGAAACCAGTATAACGTCCTTTCAGGATTTACCTACAACATCGGGAATTTCCAGATTGCGCCTAATTTCCTTTGGCAGAAGCCGATCGAAGGTCCGGTTCCGGCAAATGCACCTGCACCAGGAAGACCAAGAAACATACTGGAAGATCCTTTTGTGGTAAGAGCAAACCGCGAGCAGACCGCAGGAGAAATTCTTTTCACGTATGATCCTACTCCGGCTACATGGATGTATGCTTGGGACAGCGATAAAACAGAAGATGCACCATTTGCATTCAGTACAGGATTTGTATACAGACATTTGCCGACAACACAGGATGCTGCAATAGGAATTTTACCGGACGGAAGAACCACGTTCGCATTTCCGGGAGCTGCACCGGCAGCCAATCTTTGGGAAGCCAATGCCAGAATTGTTTCTAAAGTGAGCTCAGACTTCGGAGTGATAGCTAATATTTACGGCGGAACGGCACAGGCGAATGGAAGCGATACCAGAAAAATCGAAAGATTCGGACTGGAGCTGAGAACCATTTACAAAAAATTAAAATTTGTAACTGCATTCAAACTGAACGACTGGGGACCTTACGATTACCACAGAGATTATAACCTTACCTTCCCGATGCAGCTCATGGGAGATCTCTCCCTTGAAATAGGAAAACCGGAATGGTGGATTCTTCCGGGAACAAGAATCGGAGTTCGCGGGACGTACAGAACTTTAGATCAGTATTCTCCGAGATACGCCCCTACATATACCATTAACGGAGCCGGAAACTGGGTTCCTGATCCTACCGCAATCGGGTTCCCGAACGGAAACGAATGGGAGATAAGAACGTATATTCAAATCAACATCGGTAAATAACTTGTACAAAAATGAAAAATATATTTAAACATACATTTACAAGAGTAATATTAAGTGCTTCACTTTTAGTTGCTTTTGGCTGTCAGAGAGACATCAGCGAACTTGAACCGGCAGAATATTCCAAAAATCCGGAAGTTTTTATAGATGCCTTCAGTTCAGGACTGAATTATTCGGCATTCGGAGGATCGGATGTAAAAGCATTTGATGTAGACACCCAGGTAAAATATTCAGGAACCACTTCCATGAAATTTGCCGTTCCGGATTATGGAAGTCCCGAAGGAGCTTACGCAGGAGGATCTTTTTACACTTCCGTTGGAAGAGATCTTTCAGACTACAATGCATTAACATTCTGGATCAAAGCAACTCAGGCTGCCAATATAGACGTGATTGGTTTTGGGAATGATCTCGGCGAAAACAAATATCAGGTTTCCCTTTCCGCACTTCCGGTAAATACCAACTGGAAAAAAGTAATCATCCCGATTCCTGATCCTTCAAAACTAAAAATGGAAAAAGGAATGTTTTTCTATTCCGAAGGTCCGGAAAACAACAAAGGATATACATTCTGGGTAGATGAGGTGAAATTCGAAAAGCTCGGAACCATTTCCTATCAGTCAGCTTCCATCCTGAACGGAAACAATAAAACGATCACTTCATTTGTAGGTGTAAATAATAAAATCGACGGACTTACCGCCGCTTACAGTATGCCAAACGGAGCAACACAGGCGGTGAATCTTACTCCGTATTATTTCAATTTTAAATCTTCCAATACAGCAGTAGCTTCGGTAGATCAGCTTGGAAATGTAAACACAATAGGATCCGGTTCCTCCGTTATTACGGCTACTTTAGGCGGTAATACAGCAAATGGAAGCCTTACCATTAATTCTTCAGGAAGTTTTGTTCATGCGCCTGTACCTACACAGCCTTCCAATAAAGTCATTTCTATTTTTAGTGATGCCTATACCAATGTTCCTGTAGATTACTACAACGGATACTGGGCTCCATATCAGACCACACAATCGGCTGATTTTACAGTGAATAATGACCACGTCCTTAATTATACCAATTTTAATTTTGTGGGAATACAGTCCAGCAACCCGACAGTAAATGCCAGTTTGATGTCTACTTTACATTTCGATTTCTATTTTCCCAATGCTATTGCTTCCGGAGCTAATTTAAAAATTCAGGTGGTAGATTTCGGAGCAGACGGAGTGTATGGAGGAAGTGATGATAAAACGGGTGAATATACCATTGCCGGAACTTCTCTAGCTTCTCAGGTCTGGAAAAGTTTTGATATTAAACTTACTCAGTTTACAGGGCTTAGTACAAAAGCGCATATCGGGCAAATAGTTTTTGTGGGAACCAATATTTCCGGTTTTTATGCAGATAATATCTATTATTATAATGATGGAAGTATTATTCCTGCAACGCCAACTGCGGCTGCACCTGTACCAACTCTTCCTGCTGCCGGTGTATTGTCTGTTTTCAGTGACTCGTATACCAACGTTTCGGGAACAGATTTTAATCCGAACTGGGGACAAAGTACCGCCGTTTCCCAAACAGCGATTGCCGGAAATAATACGTTGAAATATGCAGGTTTAAACTATCAGGGAACCCAGTTTGCAAGCCCGCTCAACGTTTCTTCTTACGGGTATGTTCATATAGACTATTATACTGCCAATTCTACTAATCTTAATTTCTATCTCATCAGTCCGGGACCTGTAGAAAAAGCGTACGCGCTTTCCGTTCCTTCCGGAATTGGTGCCAATACCAATGGCTGGAAAAGTGTGGACATCCCGCTTTCTTCCTTCTCTCCGGTAGTACTCAGCAATATTATTCAATTCAAAGTAGATGGAAACGGAGATATTTTCTTTGATAATATTTATTTCCACAACTAAAATTTTAAAAGAACAATTATGAAATATTTACCTAAAAATAAAATTGTACAACTTCTGGCTGTTCCTGCATTTCTGTTTTCGATGAGTGCATGCGATCAGGAATCTGTACAGACATTGCCCGAAAGAAACTTTGAGATGGTCTGGAGCGATGAATTTAATGGTACCGCGGGAAGTCTTCCGGATAATAAAAAATGGACATTCGATTTAGGAAACGGAGACAACGGATGGGGAAATCAGGAATTGCAGTCGTATACCAATTCCACCAATAATGTTTCTTTAGACGGAAATGGAAATTTAGTAATTACCGCAAGAAAAAACGGCAATGCTTTCAGCTCAGCAAGGGTAAAAACGCAGGGACTTTTCTCCCATGCTTACGGAAAAATTGAAGCCAGAATCAAAACGCCTTACGGTCCCGGAATCTGGCCTGCTTTCTGGATGTTGGGTGATAATGTAAATACCGTAACATGGCCGCAGTGCGGAGAAATAGACATCATGGAACTGAAAGGGCATATCCCGAATGTGGTCTACGGAACGCTTCACGGTCCAGGATATTCCGGCGGAAATGCAAAAACAAAAGCGTATGGATTGCAGAATGCCAGATTCGATCAGGATTTTCATGTCTTTGGCGTAGAATGGCAGGAAAACCAGATAGACTTTTTTGTAGACGGATATCTTTATCATCGGGTAAAATCTTCGGATGTTTCCGGAGAGTGGGTGTACAATCATCCTTTTTTCCTGATTCTTAATGTCGCAGTGGGAGGGAACTTCGTAGGATTTCCAACGGACAGCACCTCTTTTCCGCAAAGTATGTACATCGATTATGTAAGAGTTTACAAAGCAAAATAATTTTTCAAACAGAAAACCTCACAGGTTTTTAAAACCTGTGAGGTTTCCCCATAAAACAACATTTTTATACCATTTTAACGAAGGAAATTTTTCCTTCGGAAGGGCTTTACAAACCAAATTCAAAAATAATTCATCAAAATTTCATTAATGCAATCCACGATTTCCCATATCGAACCTTCTTTAGAAACAGTAAAAATCAACCACGAAGTTTTTTTTAAAATCTCCGATGTCGAAACGTTGCGTCCGTTTTTTATGACCATCGTCAGCGATTCCAATCATTGGATGTTCGTTTCCAGCAATGGCGGACTTTCCGCAGGGAGAAAAAACTCAGAATTTGCCCTTTTTCCGTATTACACCGATGATAAAATAACCGAATCGGCAGAAATTACCGGAAGCAAAACGATGGTTCAGATTCATAAAAAAGAGGAAATTATCGTTTGGGAACCTTTTTCCGTTCGCAATGAAGCGCAATTTCACACTTCGAGAAATGTCTATAAAAACGAATTCGGAAACAAGATTATTTTTGAAGAAGTCAACCACGATTTAGCACTCGCTTTTTCCTACGAGTGGAATAACAGCAGCGAATTTGGGTTCATCAAAAAATCTAAAATCAAAAATTTAGCGGCTGGAAATCAAAATATAACCGTTTTAGACGGATTGCAAAATATTTTACCGTACGGAATCGGAAGCGATTTGCAAAACCGTGTCAGCAATTTGGGCGATGCCTACAAACGTACCGAACTTGACGTAATATCCGGACTCGGAATTTTCGCATTAAGTGCCATTATCGTGGATAAAGCAGAACCAAGTGAAGCTTTGAAAGCAAACACCGTTTTCTCTATTGGGACTGAAAATCCAACGTATTTGCTGTCTTCACTTCAGATGAAAAATTTCAGAAAAGGCGAAAAAATTACACAGGAAAACGATATTAAAGGCGAAAAAGGAGCCTATTTTATTCAGCAGGAATTAGAACTAAACACAAATGATGAGAAAGAATGGTGGTTTATCGCCAATGTTAACCAGTCTCAATCCAATGTAATCAGTTGGATTGAACGCATTAAAAACGAAAAAAATCTTGCTTCAACTATCCAAAAAGATATTGATTTAGGCACTGAAAATCTCAAAAAATTAGTCGCTTCTGCCGATGGATTGCAGTTTACCAAAGACGATCTGCGAGACAGCCGTCATTTTTCCAACACGTTGTTCAACATTATGCGTGGTGGAATTTTTGATGACAATTACACCATCGAAAAGTGGGATTTTTCCAAATATTTAGAAAAAGCGAATCAAAATATATTCAATCATTCAAAAGGAATTTTAAATAATCTTCCAGAAAAATTTAGTCTTTTTGAATTAAATGAATCGTTAAAAAATACAGAAGATGCTGATTTCATAAGATTGGCTAAAGAATATTTACCGCTCAAATTTTCGCGTCGTCACGGTGATCCTTCCCGTCCGTGGAACAAATTTTCCATCAATACCAGAAGTGAAATCGAGGGTTCTAAAATCCTCGATTACGAAGGAAACTGGAGAGATATTTTCCAGAATTGGGAAGCTTTAGCGCATTCCTATCCGTACTTTATCGAAGGAATGATTTTTAAATTCCTCAATGCTACAACTTTTGATGGCTACAATCCGTACCGGGTAACCAAAGACGGTTTCGATTGGGAAACCATAGAAGCCGACGATCCTTGGAGTTACATCGGATATTGGGGCGATCATCAGATCATTTATCTGTTGAAGTTTTTAGAATTTGCCGAAAATTATTTCCCAAATTCTTTAGAAACACTTTTAGACAAAGAATATTTCGTGTATGCGAATGTTCCGTATAAAATAAAATCTTACACCGAAATCCTGAAAAATCCGAAAGATACCATTGATTTTGATTTCGATTTGGACTCAATAATTCACAAAAGAAGAAAAGAAATCGGAGCAGACGGTGCTTTGCTCTGTGACGAAAACGGAGACGTTTTGAAGGTGAATTTCACCGAAAAAATACTCGCAACCATTCTCGCCAAATTATCCAATTTCATTTTGGAAGGCGGCATCTGGATGAACACACAGCGTCCGGAATGGAACGATGCCAACAACGCTTTGGTTGGAAACGGTGTTTCGATGGTCACGCTGTATTATCTGCGAAGAATGATGAAATTCTTCCAGGCTGTTTTTGAAAATTCGGCGTTGGAAAACGTACAAATCTCCAGCGAACTGGTCGATTTTTACAAAAAAATACGAGAAGGTTTTCAGGAAAATCTTCATTTGTTGGAAGGAAATATCAGCAACGAAGACCGCAAAAAAATCCTCGATGTGTTCGGCGAAGCCGCTTCGGAATACCGAAATCACGTATATCAGAAAGGATTTTGGGGTAAAAAAATAACCGTTTCTTTGGACGGTTTACAACGATTTACCAACCTTTCGTTGCAATTTTTGGAACATTCCATCAAAGCCAACGAAAGAAAAGACGGTTTGTATCACGCCTATAATTTGATGACTTCCAATGAAAAATCCGTTGCGACTTCGTATCTCAGCGAAATGTTGGAAGGACAGGTTGCCGTGTTGAGTTCTCAATTTCTCACCTCCGAAGAAGCCTTAAAAGTTTTGGATGCACTGAAAAATTCGGCTTTATTCCGCGAAGATCAGTACAGTTATTTATTGTATCCAAATAAGGAACTGAAAGGATTTTTAGAAAGAAACAGCATTCCGGAAAATTTGGTCAAGCAATCAGTATTGCTTCAAAAATTGATTTCCGAAAAAAATACCCAAATCATCGAAAAAGATGTGTTAGGAAATTATCATTTCAATGGAAATTTCAAAAATGCAGGAGATCTAGAATCAGCTTTAGATGATTTAAAGGTTGAAAATCAGGAAAAAGTCTTGATTTTAGGAATTTTTGAAGAAGTTTTTAACCATAAAGAATTTACAGGAAGAAGCGGAACATTCTACGGCTACGAAGGTTTAGGCTCCATTTATTGGCATATGGTTTCCAAATTATTGTTAGCTGTAATGGAAGTCTGCCAAAAAGCCATCAATGAAAATGCTTCACCCGAAACCGTGGGAAGATTACTGGAACATTTCTATGAAATCAACGCAGGAATCGGCGTCCACAAATCTCCCGAATTGTATGGTGCATTTCCAACCGATGCGTATTCGCACACGCCATTTGGAAAAGGCGCACAACAACCGGGAATGACGGGACAGGTAAAAGAAGATTTGCTGAGCCGTTTCGGAGAATTGGGAATCGTGGTAAAAGACGGACAATTGCAGTTTAAGCCCGATTTACTAAGAAAAGAAGAGTTCTTAACCGAAGAAAAAACCATCGAATATTTTGATGTAAAATCCAATGCTTCATCACTGAAATTACCCGAAAATGCTTTGTTTTTCACCAAATGTAAAGTTCCTGTGATCTACAAAATTTCAGAAAACGGAGGCTTGGAAATTTTTGACGAAAACGATGAGGTAAAAACGATGAACGAACTTATCATCAGCAAAGAAGATTCCGCAAACATCTTCAAAAGAAACGGAAAAATCTCTTTGATTAAAGTAAGAATTAGAAAAGAACAGTTGAAATAACGAAAAAAATAATTATTGTCTGATAAAAAAATGTAATTAACAGGTCGCTCCTACGGAGCTTTTTACCGAAGAATACAAATTTCCTATTAACAGTAAGTCCCGATGGGACTTAATACTGCTCCTTTAGGGTCGTACTGTTAATAGAAAATGGAAGCGTGAGTGCAAAGCTCCGTAGGAGCGACCTGTTAATCTATCTCATAAACATTTAAATGGTTGAGGTGAAAATTCTTTTATCGGACAACAATGAAAAAATTTCAATGATTAATGAAATTATTCCGTGTAATACCAATCCTTATTTTGACCTATTTAATGTCGTGTAACAGTATGCAAAACACAATCAAAAATAAAAGTGCATCCGAAATTTTGGGAAATCCCAATTATTTAGCGATGTCTTACGGCGGTTACCGAACCAATTCCAGAAGAGTACAACCTACCGTTTCGCAGTTGAAAGAAGATATGAAAATTCTTTCGGCGATGGGGGTGAAAATCATCAGAACGTATAATGTACATCTTCCGGAAGCCGTAAATGTGCTGAAAGCGATTAAAGAATTGCGTCAGGAAAATCCTGAATTTGAAATGTATGTAATGCTCGGAGCGTGGATCGACTGTAAAAATGCGTGGACAGGTTTTGAACCCAATCACAACGAAGAAAGCGAAAGAAACGCCTCTGAAATTGCACACGCTGTAGAATTGGCGAACGAATATCCGGAAATCATCAAAGTGATTGCAGTAGGAAACGAAGCGATGGTAAAATGGGCAACGGCATATTACGTGCAGCCTTCCGTGATTTTGAAATGGGTGAATCATTTACAGGATTTAAAGAAAAAAGGAGAATTGCCGAAAGATTTATGGATTACTAGTTCCGACAATTTTGCAAGTTGGGGCGGTGGTGATAAAGAATATCACACTAAAGAGCTCAATGAATTAATCAAAGCAGTGGATTATATTTCGATGCACACCTATCCGATGCACGACACGCATTACAACCCGATTTTTTGGGGAATTTCGGAAGATGAATTTCAATTTTCCAAAGAAAAACAACTGGATTTGGCGATGAATCGTTCCGTGAATTACGCAAAATCGCAGTACAATTCGGTAAAAAAATATATGCAAAGTTTGGGCGTAGAAAAACCGATTCACATCGGAGAAACCGGTTGGGCAACATTTTCCAATGAGCTGTACGGAAGCAACGATTCTAAAGCAGTAGACGAATACAAAGCCGGAGTTTTCTACCACAAAATGCGGGATTGGACGAATGAAGCGGGAATTTCCTGTTTCTATTTTGAAGCGTTTGATGAGCCTTGGAAAGATGCCGGAAATTCAGGCGGCTCGGAAAATCATTTCGGATTGTTTACCGTTGACGGAAATGCAAAATATGCAGTTTGGAATCTGGTGGATGAAGGCGCTTTTAAAAAACTAAAACGGGACGGAAACACCATTCAGAAAACCTTTAACGGAAATCTGAAACGATTGTTAGATTCTGTCGAAATGCCTCCACACCGCGAATTTGAAAAACAATTGTTGGAACCGAAATGATAATAACGATATGAAAACCGACCTAGGAAACGGAGGCGTTAAGAAATTTTGAAATAATTCCGTTAAGAAATTTCCACTGTTTGAGCGCGCCAAGATCTTGTTTTAAAACCAAAATTTTCTATCGCGCGAGTTTTGGAAATTTTAGGAAGTATTTTAAAATTTTAGCCGAGTTTCCAGTCTTGAACTTTTGGTTCTTTTGTTTCAAGACAAAAGAAAATTAAATAAATATGAAAACAAAAATCCTACATATCGCCTTAATAACCAGTTTGATGATGAGTTGTCAATCTCAAAAATCGTGGAAGACAGACATCTACGAAACCTCGGCAAGCGGAAATCAGTTAACGAAAATAATTGCAGGAAAGCCTGTTGAAAATTCAGTTAAAATTAAACTCAATCCCGAACAGAAATTCCAAAAAATTACGGGATTTGGTGGCGCTTTTACCGAAAGTTCTGCGTATTTGCTCAACCAATTAAGCAAAGCAAATCGGGAAAAAGTGTTGCAATTGTATTTTGGGGAAGATGGAGCCAATTATTCTTTAACCAGAACCACGATTGCTTCCTGCGATTTTTCTCTGAAACATTACACCTACGCTCCGGTTGCAGACGATAAAGAACTGAAACATTTTTCGGTACAGGAAGATATGAACGATTTGGTTCCGATGATTAAAGACGCGCAGAAAATTTCAAAAAATGGGTTTAAAATACTGGCTTCACCGTGGACTTCACCACCTTGGATGAAAGATAACAATGCGTGGATCAACGGAAAACTATTGCCACAATACAACGAAACGTTTGCACTCTATTTTTCAAAATATTTAACCGAATATAAAAAACTGGGCATTCCGATCTGGGGAATTACCGTAATCAACGAACCCCACGGAAACGGCGGAAACTGGGAAAGTATGTTGTTTACCCCAAAAGAAATGACCGATTTCGTGGAAAATTTCCTTGGTCCGAAATTAGAAAAAGACGGCTACGGAAACGTGAAAATTTTCGGCTACGACCAAAACCGTTCTGAACTTAAAAACTGGGTAAACGAAATGTACCGTTCCGAAAAATCTTCCAAATATTTTGCAGGAACAGCCATTCATTGGTACGATAGCACCTATAAAATTTTTGAAGACGAGCTGCAATACGCGCATCAGAAAAATCCGTCAAAACACTTAATTCAAACCGAAGCCTGCATAGACGGCGATATTCCGAAATGGAAAGATGATTCGTGGTATTGGAGCGCAGAAGCGACAGACTGGGGATTTGACTGGGCGAAAGAAGAAGAAAAATATCTGCATCCGAAATACGTTCCGGTTTTCCGTTACGCAGGAGACATCATCGGTTGCTTGAACAATCAAGTCGATGGTTGGATCGATTGGAATATGGTTTTGGATAAAAATGGCGGTCCGAACTGGTTTAAAAACTGGTGTGGCGCACCGATTTTGGTAGATCCCGAAAAAGACGAAGTGTATGTAACGCCTTTATACTACACGATGGCGCATTTCAGCAAATTTATTCGTCCCGAAGCCGTAAGAATTGGTTTTGAAAATCCCGATTCCGATTTAAAAATTACAGCCGCTAAAAATCCTGACGGTTCGGTTGCGGTGGTGATCTTCAATCCATCGGAACAGGCAAAAAATATCGAAATATCCTTAGAAAATCAAAAAATTCCGATTCGCATCAGTGCAAAAGCATTGCAAACGGTTCATTTAACTTTTTAATTAAAAAAACACACAAGAAAAATGGCAGATCAAATCAAGAAATCAGCGAATAAAGTTCCAATCGGTCAAAAGGTCGCTTTTGGGTTGGGAATGTTGGCGAACCAGATGTTTCCTGCAATGATCGGGATTTTCACCGTTGTATTGGTAGAGAAACTCGGCTTTAGCGGATTTTTGTTAGGCTTAACGTATTTTATTCCAAAGTTTTATGACGCTTTGTTTGATTTGATTATGGGATATGTTAGCGATAATACCAAATCGAAATGGGGAAGAAGAAGACAATATGTTTTAGCAGGAGCCATTATTTTAGGAATTTCGTTTGCGATGATGTGGCAATTATATGCTGAAAACGGCATTACCTACAATTTTTGGTATTTTTTAATTGTCTCACTTATTTTTTATTCCGGGCTCACCATTTTCAGTATTCCTTACGTAGCGATGGGCTACGAAATGAGCGATGATTTCCATGACCGTACCAATATTATGGCGACTTCTCAGTTGATTGGTCAGTTAGCTTGGGTGGTTGCACCTTGGTTTTGGGTAATCATGGCAGATCAGTCCTTATTTCCATCCAGTGATGTTGCGGTGAGAACTTTGGCGGTTTATGTTGCTATTGGTTGTGCCATTTTAGCGGCAATTCCGGCATTTTTTATTCCAAGCAAATCGACACTCTATGAAAACTACAGTCCGATTGATTTGAAAGGAATTTTAGGAAGTTTCGGCGAAATAAAAGAAGGATTAAAAGCTTCGGTAGAAATTAAACCGTTCAGAAAAATATGTATTGCTACTTTTTTAATATTTAATGCATTTCAGACTACAGCAGGATTTTCTTACTTCATCATCAAATATTATTTGTTTAAAGGAAATGAAGAAGGATTTGGATTATGGCCCACTTTATTCGGAAGTGTAGGCGCAATTATTACAACCGTTGCAGTCATTCCTATCGTAGCAAGAATGTCGAAAGTAATGGGGAAGAAGAAAGCATTTTTGGTTTCTCAGGGCATTTCAATCGTGGGTTATATTTTACTGTATTTACTTTTCGTTCCGGGCAAACCGTATCTGTTTTTGTTTGCGTTGCCGTTTTTCTCCTTCGGAATCGGGAGTTTGTTTACCTTAATGATGTCGATGACTTCGGATGTAATCGATATTGATGAACTCAACACAGGAAAAAGAAGAGAAGGAAGTTTAGGCGCCATTTATTGGTGGATGGTAAAATTTGGAACCGCTGTTGCGGGATTATTAAGTGGGATGATTCTTTCTCTGGTTGCTTTTCAATCCAACGCAGCAACACAAACCGATGAAACGATGTTTTGGTTAAGAATTTTCTTTGTTGGGATTCCTATTCTTGGAACTTTGACTGCCATTTGGACCATGAAAAATTATGATGTAGATGAAGCCAAAGCCAGAGAAGTAAGAGATTTGTTAGAAAAAAGAAAAGCCCCAAAACCTTCAGGGTACGGAGCCAATAATGTTTTAGAAGGAATGAACCTTGCCGGACTTTCCAGAGCGCAGCTTCAACAAAAATTCTCACAATATTATTTTCCAACTTTCGATTATACCAATGTTGAAAGTATAAAAACCGAATTTTCAACTGTTTTCAAAGCCGGAATGAGCGGAATCTGTTTCAGCGTTTTTACCGAAAAACAATTTCCGGGAGACTTCATCACCGAAGAACAGATCAGAAAACGCCTCGAAATATTAAAACCTCATACGCAATGGATCAGAGTATTTTCTTCTACTCACGGACACGAAAATATCCCGAAAATCGCCAAAGAAATGGGCTTCAAAGTGTTAATGGGAGCTTGGATTGGCAAAGATGAAACTGAAAACCAACAGGAAATTCAGTCTTTAATTCAGTTAATAAAAGAAGGAAATTTAGATATCGCCGCCGTTGGAAACGAAGTGCTTTTCCGTGGCGACCAAAACGAAGAAACTTTATTGGGTTACATCGGGCAAGTTAAAAATCAAACGCTGAATGTTCCTGTAACCTACATTGATGTGTATTATGAAATCATCAACAACCCGAAATTGGTGGCGGCAAGCGATAAAATTTTAATTAATTGTTATCCGTTCTGGGAAGGCGCTTCCATAGAACACGCAGGAATGTACTTGCAGGAAATGTATCATCAAACCAAAAAAATTGCAGGCGGAAAAGAAATCATCATCGCAGAAACCGGTTGGCCAAGTAAAGGCGAAGCGGTACAAAATGCAGAACCATCTCCGGAAAATCTGATGAGATACTACATCGAAGCTCAGAAATGGGCATCAAAAGAACAAATTAACCTGTTTTATTTCTCTTCTTTCGACGAATCATGGAAAATCCATTACGAAGGTTGGGCAGGAACTTCGTGGGGATTGTGGGGGACCAATGAAAAATTCAAATTTTAAAAAAAGATACAAGACTAAAAGACAAGAGATATTAGACTAAATCATCATCTATCAATCATCTTTTATGAATCATCAATCATCATTTATCATAACTATAATCTAAGAACATGTCATACAGAGCAGAGCAGTATTTATCCTTACCCAAGCAAAATCAGGATAATTACATCAAAGGAAAAACCGAAACCGAAAAAAGAGATTTGTTCAGAGAAATTCTGTACAACGGCGTTCACGGTTTTTGTTTCAGTTTGTATGAAGACGGACAAAAACCAGGTGACATCATTTCCGAAGAACAGGTTCGCCGAAGAATGGAAATCCTGAAACCGCACACTTCTTGGGTGCGCTCGTTTTCTTGCATCGAAGGCAACGAACACATCCCGAAAATTGCCAAAGAATTTGGAATGAAAACCTTGGTCGGAGCGTGGCTCGGAAACGATCCCGAAATCAACGAAAGAGAAATTGAAGGTCTAATAAAATTAGCAAAAGAAGGTTTTGTAGATATTGCAGCAGTCGGAAATGAGGTAATGTACCGCAAAGATTTGTCCGAAGACGAGTTGCTGGATTTTATTAATCGTGTAAAAAAAGAAATCCCCGAAATTCCGGTAGGTTACGTAGATGCTTATTATGAATTCACGATAAAACCAAGAATTACCGAAGCTTGCGATGTTATTTTGGCAAACTGTTATCCGTTTTGGGAAAGTTGTCCCGCCGAAAACTCGCTCAATTATATGAAGCAAATGTATGAGCAGGCAAAACAGGCAGCCAATGGAAAACCAGTCATCATCTCCGAAACAGGGTGGCCAAGCAAAGGAGAAGAACTAAAAGGTGCTTTTCCATCAGAAAAAAATGCACTGGATTATTTCATCAGTACCCAATTGTGGTGTATGGACGAGGAAATCGACTGTTTCTACTTTTCCTCTTTCGATGAATCCTGGAAAATAGGTCCCGAAGGCGAAGTCGGCGCACATTGGGGAATCTGGGATAAGCACGAAAAGTTGAAGTATTAAGGAGAGGGAAGATGGAAGTCGGAAGTTGGATGTTGGGTGATGTATGCTGGAAGAGGGAAATTTTTTTGGGCAGCTTAATCCGCCTTCCGTTCCCGCTTTTTTGCTCGTCGTTCCTCCTCACAAAAAGAGCTCCACTCAAGTCGGGCTGCGAGAGATTCAACGCAAAAACCTTGTCAGGGTTTCAAACCCTGACAAGGTTAAGAACAAAAAAAGAAAACACTCCGTAGGAGTACTATCTGTGTAGCAAAAAAGAATGATGCAAAATCAGAACTCCGTAGGAGTTCAATCTTTTAAAGTCATTTTAAAAATAAAAAAGTTAAAAAAAGCCCTGAAAGGGCGACATCAAAAGCATAGGGTGAAGCCCTATGAAATACGAATAAAATCGAAAAGAAAGCCACAAAGTGGCGACATCATTATAAAACAAAAATATCTGCGAAAATCTGCGTATAAAATCTGCGAAGATCTGCGGGAATAAAAAAAATATTATGATCAAAAAATTACACCATATCGTTTTATTCCTTTTCAGCACACTCTATTTGGCGCAGGTCGATGTGGTGTACAATGATCTGGTGTGGTCCGACGAATTTTCCACCAACGGAGCGGTTGACAATACCAAATGGTTTCATCAGACCCAATTACCAGTGGCAGGAGGTTGGTATAATAATGAGCAACAACATTACACCAATCTCATCACCAATTCTTTCGCCAGCAACGGCGAACTGAATATTGTTGCTAAAAAAGAAACCTTTACAGATCAGGGGTATACCAAAAATTACACTTCGGCAAGATTAAATTCAAAATTTGCCTTTAAATACGGCAGAATAGACGTTCGGGCAAAAGTTCCGAAAAATCAAGGAACATGGCCTGCAATCTGGCTTTTAGGAAAAAATGTGAATGAACCTGGTGGTTATTTCGCTTCTACTTTCGGAAATACCAATTGGCCGGCTTGCGGAGAAATCGATATGATGGAATACGGAATTTTCCCTTCTGCTCCTGAAAATTTTATTCAAAGTACTTTGCATACGCCGTCTTCGTCAGGAAATTCTGTCAACCATGGCGGAATGTTGGCTTCATCAGATATTACCGCCAATTATCATATTTATTCGATGAACTGGTCGCCGAATCAAATAACATTTTTGTTAGATGGAGTAGCGTATTATACCTATAATCCTTCCGTAAAAAATTCATCAACCTGGCCTTTTGATAAAGAGCAGTATCTGCTGCTTAATATTGCAATGGGCGGTGTTGCAGGAAATATTCCTTCCACATTTACCAATGCTTCGATGATTATTGATTATGTGAGATTATATCAGAATATCACTCCGGATAATGTTGCGCCCACTCAATTTACGGCAACTGTTGGAGCAGTAACCAGCGATTCCGTAGAATTATTACTGAATACAACCGATAATTTTGGAGCGATTACCTATCAGATTTCGGGTGGAGCTGCACAAACGGTTTACGGTACATCAGGAATACCGAAATCTGTGATAATTTCAGGTTTGAGTCCAACAACAAGCTATACATTTACAGTTTCAGCGAGCGATGCTTCGGGAAATACCGCTGCCAATAATCCCATCACGGTAAATGCAACCACTCTTTCCAATATCAATACCGCTTGCAGCGGAACCTCTACTTTAGCTTCGCAGGGCGCGTTTTCTACCGGATACAAATACGACTTCCAAACCACTGGAACCGATGTGAAAATTACATTTGAACTTTTAGATACCGATAAAACAGGTGTTGTAGCTTATTTATGGAAACAAACCCCTTTTACAGAAACCCCGATGACCAATGTTTCCGGAAAGAAATTTTCGGGTACCATTACAGGACAAACCGCGGGTTCTACAATTAATTATGCGGTGAAGTTTGCCTACGCAGGAGGAATGTCGGTGACCAAATATTATTCTTACGTAGTTGGTGATGCGTGTATTTCTCTGGGTGTTACAGATTTTTTTAAAGCCAAAGAACTGCTTTATCCCAATCCGGTTGAAAATAGCCTGAATCTGAAATTACCTGAAAACAAAAATACGGTTACACTTTATGATTTTTCAGGGAAGAAACTTTTTGAAAAAAATGTGGGAACGACTTTGGATTTAGATTTTAGTTCCTGTACAGCAGGTACTTATTTAATCAGAATTGAAAATTCCAAAAGAGCCAATACATATAAAATCGTAAAAAAATAAGACAAAAAACGATTCGCGATTTTTAAGAACATCATTTCTGAAAATTAAAGATCAACAATAATACTAATTTTTAAAACTTTATAAAGATGAAAAATTTATCTCTTTTTCTAATGCTTTTGGCATTTAGTTTTGGCTTTTCTCAGCCAACAACTAATGCACCGACACCTACAAAAGCCGCCGCGGATGTGATTTCCATATTCAGTGATGCCTATACAAACGTTGCTACGAACTATAATCCGAACTGGGGACAGTCCGGAAGTGTGAACACTTCTTTTCAGGCGGTTTCGGGCTCCGGAAACAATATTCTGGTGTATTCTAATTTTAATTATCAGGGAACAGATCTTACCACACAGAATGCTGCGGCGATGGAATATCTTCACATTGATGTATGGACAAATACCGCAGGAGCCGTGCTTAAAGTTTCACCTATTAACAACGGAACAGGAGCCAGTGAATTTTTAGTTAATGTTCCTCTTACCAATGCAGGATGGAGCAGCGTGGATCTTCCAAAATCTGCATTCACGGGAATGACGTGGAATTCCGTTTTTCAGCTGAAATTTGACGGGCAGTCCGGAGCAAATCCTTCAACCATCTATCTGGACAATATCTACTTCTGGAAAAATCCGGTAAATCCGGCGGCAGATGCCACATTAAGCGATCTGAAAGTAAACGGAACCACTGTTACAGGCTTCAGCTCTGCCATTGTTTCTTACACTTTGGAATATCCGCAGGGTACAACGGCGGTTCCGCAAATTACTGCTGCTACAACCACCAATGCAAGCGCAACAAAAGTCATTACCCAGGCATCGGCAATTCCGGGTACGGCGACCGTTCTGGTAACTTCACAGAACGGATTGGTAACCAAAACATACACGGTAAATTATGTGGTTTCAGGACCTAATGTAGCGGCTCCGACTCCTCCTGCGCGGGCAGCGACAGACGTAATTTCCATGTTCAGCAATGCGTACACGAATATTCCGATTGATGCGTGGTCTGCGGTTTGGGATGATTCCAGTATTTCAGATATTCAGGTAGCAGGAAACGATACTAAAAAAATTATTTTTACTAATTTCTTAGGAGTGGATTTCAGCGGAGCCGGACATCATATCAATGCAACTAATTTCACCCATTTCCATATGGATATCTGGATCGATAACAGTGTGGATCTGGTAGGAAAAGTTTTTAACCTGAAACTTTCGCAGTGGGGAGGAACTTCCGGTGAGGTTTCTGCTCTGGAGCTTCCGTTGAATGCAGGAAGTACACCTGCTTTGGTAAAAGGACAATGGCTTTCCATAGATGTGCCGTTAAGCAGCTGGACGAATAATGCTGCAAGAAATGATATCGCCCAGTTTGTGATTACTTCCAATATCGGAACGGTTTATTTTGATAATCTCTATTTTCATAAAGCTACAGTGTTGGGAACCAATGAAGTTGCCATTTCCAAAAGCTTGAGAGTTTATCCTAATCCTGCGAATGTCGGTGAAACAATTACGGCAGAAAGTAAAGTGAAAACCATCGAAGTGTATACTTTATCGGGACAAAAAGTAAAGAGTGAGAACTCAAATACCATATCCACACAAGGATTTGCTAAAGGAATGTATATTTTGAAAACCACGACAGATAAAGGGGAAGTTCAGTCTTCTAAAGTTATTGTGAAATAATTAAAACCATAATTAAATAATTAGACGTCCGTTAGCACAAACGGGCGTTTTTTTTCTTAAATTTTATCTATATTTGGAATGATGCTAAAATATTTTTTCGCTTACTTTTTATTGTTCCTGAGTCTTTTTTTCAATGCGCAGAGCATTTTGGAAAAAGGGATGCCTTTTGTTCAGAATTATCTGCCCGAAAATTATGGGAATCACGGTAAAATATGGGATGTTAAGTCGGCAAAAAACGGCATGATCTATATGGCTTCCGAAGACGGACTTCTGGAGTTTGACGGTAAAATATGGAGCCATTTCAAGAGTTACCGAGGATATACAAGATCATTGTATATTGCCAATGATTCTACCATTTACGCCGGTGCGGATATGGATTTTGGGATCTGGAAAAGAAATAAATTCAGAAAATTCACTTTTACTTCGCTGTATCCTTTCAAAAAGAAAATAGGAGGAGTAAATGAAGAGTTTTGGGGAACGTATCAGATTAAAAATCAGATGGTTTTTGTCTCTCATCAAAACATTTATATTTCTTCGTATAAAAAGCTTACCAAAATTTCTGCACAGTCCAGATTTTCCAATAGTTTCTTCGTCAACGGAAGATTGTTTCTTGCCGATGAAAAAAAAGGACTTTTTGAGTATGACGGCTCACAGTTAAAGCTTATTTTTCCTTTTACAGATAATAATCCGTTAGACATCAGCGGTGTATTTATCAACGGCAATGCTTTACGGATCGTAACTAAAAACAAAGGGATTTTCGAATGGAATAATGGCAAACTTACCCCGCTGTCATTTGAAGTTTCTCCTTCTATGATCAAAGGTAAAGTTTTCAGTTTTATCAATCTGGGAACTCAGTATTATGCTTTCGGAACCATACTCGACGGAATTTACATCACGGATCTGAATGGTAAAATCATTCAGCACATCAACAAAAGCAAAGGGCTGCCGAATAATACGGTTTTGTGTATGCATTACCAGAAAAACGGAAAACTTTGGTTAGGTCTGGATTATGGAATTTCTTCGGTAGATATTAAAAATGATATTACGTATTTCTACAGTCAGGATGATGATTTCGGGACGGGTTACACAGCAGCTTTTAAAGACGATACTTTCTTTTTAGGTTCTAATCAGGGATTGTATTTTACAGACTGGAATGAAATGGGAAATCCGCGTTCCGGTACTTTTTTACAGATGATTGAAGGATCGGAAGGACAGGTTTGGACGCTTAAAAATATTGACGGAAATCTATACTGCGGTCACGACAAAGGTCTTTTCGTACTGGATAAAAATAGTCTGAAAAAGATTAATAACGAATATGGTGTTTCTGCAATTACTCCTTTCAGAAAAGACTATGTTTTAACAGGGAATTATTCCGGAGTTTTTGTTTATAAAAAAGAAAATAATACGTTGAAATTCATTAAAAAGATGAATTTAATCGTAGGAGCGGTAAGCCAGATCGAAGTGGAAAACGACCATACAATCTGGATCAACATTCCTAATTACGGTATTCTGAGGACGACTGTAGATGATAATTTTAATCCGGTTAACCGTCAGATTTTTCCGGACAATAATTTTAAAGGAAATCTTCCTAATATTTACAGAATCCATCAGAAGATCAAAATATTCACAACTGCAGAACAGTATGATTTTAATAACCGGAACAATAAATTTTTTCCTGCTTCAGACAA
>NZ_JBBCQL010000035.1:0-27476 GCF_037149975.1 Chryseobacterium sp. VD8
TGCTGTATTTGTTATAGCCAATTTGCTGTTTCAGGATAGATTTGTAGGATATCTTGCTGCTTTTTATCCCTTCTCGCCATTTTTCAAATCTTGGCAGATTGTTACGCATATGTTTATGCATGGAAGCTTCATGCATATCCTTTTCAATATGTTTACTTTATTCAGTTTCGGACCTATACTGGAAAACAGCTTAGGAGAAAAAAAATATTTAATTCTTTACTTTTTAAGTGGTTTGGGAGCCTTTTTCCTGTTTAATCTTTGGAATTTTGTTGAGGTTCAGCAGATTTCCAACGAATTGCAGCAGTTAGGATTTAATCTGAATGAATATCTTTCAGGTTCCTCTGTACAATATTCAGGTTCTTCTCAGGCTGTACTTCGACAACAGGAATTGGTTGGAGAGCTGAATGGAATTATGGGAACTCCAATGGTAGGAGCTTCCGGAGCGATATTTGGTGTTGTGGCAGCATTTGCAACACTTTATCCGGAGGCAAAAATAGGAATTATGTTTATTCCGATTCCTATGAAAGTTAAATATGTATTGCCGGTCGTTGTTATTGGCTCCATTTATCTGGGAGTTTCCGGAAATGGAGGCGGGATTGCGCATTTGGCTCACGTAGGAGGAGCGATTGTAGGTTTTATTTTGGCAAGAATTTGGAGAAAGCATTTGTACAGATTTAATTAAACCTCTTGAAAATCCTTCGTCTTATTTTTCTCATCCTTCACACCGGAATATTTATTTTATTATCCGGAATGTTAATGAATGCTTATGTTTCACCCAAAATATTTCCTTGGCTGAATTTACTTTCTTTAGGTTTTCCTCTGTTAATTATTGCTTACGTTCTGCTTACCATTTTCTGGATTATCAGTTGGAAGAAGAGAGCGTTTGTCTTTTTCTTCGCAGGACTGCTCTTTTTCAATCCTGTTTTGCGATGGATTAATTTTTCTCAGCCCAAAAATGAAAAAGCAGATTTAAAAATTGTCACGTTCAACGTTAAAAACGGCATTTTAGGAAAAGAAAATATTAAAGATTTCATCAACAGTCAGGATGCGGATGTTGTTCTGTTTCAAGAGATGGTTAATAAAAAATATGATTTTAAAGATCTGAACCAAAGCAGCAAAACTCTACTTACAAGCGTTTTTACAAAACATAAAGTCATTGCTGAGAAAAATTTGCTTGGAGATTATGAAAACGGCAATGCAACGCAGACAGATATTGAGATCAATGGAAAAAACTACCGGATCATTAATGTTTATCTTCAGCCTTTCAGGTTTGATAAAAGTATGGTAAAGCTGAATGGTGATAGTGATGAAGATGAGCAGAAGCTGAGAGGTATTGTCAGAAAACTGATTCCGACCTTTAAAGTGCATCAGGAACAGATTACTCCCATCAAAGAAAGTATTGAATCTTCGCCTTATCCTGTGATTTTGGCAGGCGATTTTAACTCTGTTCCCAATTCTTATGAGTACTGCGAATTATCAAAAGATCTTGAAGATGCATTTATGAAAGCCGGAAGCGGAAGTGCCACCAGTTTTCATGATTATAAATTCCCGATCAGGATTGATTATATTTTTGCTTCAAAATCCGTTAAACCGTTAAGTTATAAAGTCGACCGTTCTGCGAAACTTTCAGACCATTATCCTGTTATTGCGACATTTAAACTGCAAAACTAAATTATAAAAACAGTTAATGTTTTTCTTATGGTAGGATTTTTGCTGAAAGCACTATATCCTTAGACTGTTTTCATGAAGCCGCGTCAAGTATTGTTATTTTTCCATATTGTTGTTGGTATACTGCTCCTGTGTACATTAGGGAACGCATGGGTTCCGCCTAACCTGCTTGGAAATCTCAATCTTCTTTCTCTGGGTTTTCCCTATCTTATTTCATTACATATTATTTTCACACTGATCTGGATTTTCAGAAAAGAAAAAATTGCCATTGCATTTGTTGTGGGAACATTTTTATTTTATAATCCTATCCGAAGATGGATCAACTTTACCCCGAAAACAGAAAGTCAGAAATCAATAAGAGATATAAAAGTCATTACGTTTAATGTAAAATACGGCGATTTTGGCTGGGATAAAGTGAAAAAATATATTCAGGATCAGAATGCGGATATCATTCTGGTTCAGGAAAAAGATACCAACCGTGCCTTGAGACAGGATCTGGTAAAATACCCTTCTGTTATTTTAAAAACTAAGCATAAAATTGTAAGACAGGAAGAATTAATCACGGATAAATCGCGTGGAAACTCATTTTATGCGGATGTAGATATCAACGGAAAAATTGTAAGAATTGTTAATGTTTATCTTGAACCTTTCCGGCTGCATAAATCCATGCTTCAGTTCGACGGACTGAAAAAAGAAGGCGGGAAAATCAATACACTGCTCTCGCATATGATTCCTACTTTTAAAGCACACGAAGACCAGATCAAAAAAATAAGAAAAGCGGTAGATCTTTCACCATATCCTGTAATTCTGGCGGGTGATTTCAACTCTGTTCCCAATTCTTATGAATATTATAATCTGGGAAAAGATCTTCAGGATGCTTTCTTAGCGGCGGGAAACGGAAGCTCCTCAAGTTTTCATGATTATAAGGTTCCGTTGAGAATCGATTATATCTTCAGTTCAAAATCAATCATTCCTTTAAGTTATAAAGTGGATAATTCTGTAAGATTATCGGATCATTATCCTGTAATTGCAGAATTTCTGTTAAATTAGTTCCATGAAAAATTTATCTTTTGCAGCTATTATTTTCTCGGCAGTTGTGATGTCCTGTTCAAAAAAAGAACCGGCAGATTTTTATCCTCCAGACAGTCCGAAAGCAAGTTATGATACCACCGCAATCGATTCTTTCTCGAATGGCGCGGTTTCTGTAGATGTGGCAAGACAGATCAGGATATCTTCAAAACAGTATCAGGATTCATTAAAAGAAGCACTGAAAATTCAGGAGCAGGAAAAGAAGCTGAAAGAGGAGCTTGAGAAAGAAAATAAAAAGAAAGCAGATGAAGAAAAGAAAAAAACAGACGAGGAGAAAAAGAAAAGTTCTGAACCTTCTGCGGAAGTAAAATCTGCATAATATAAATCACAAAAAAACGTTTTAAAAAAAAAATTATAAAGTATGAAAAGAAGCATTTTATCTGTACTGATGATTGCAGCAGTAGTTGTATCATGTACAAAGTCTACATCAAAAACCGAAACTGTTGAAAATCAGGACGGATCTACAACTACCACCACTACTACTGTTTCAGAAAACGGAATCGGAGTAGATTCGGCAAAAATTAATGAAGTGAAAGAAAATACCCAGGCTAAAATTGATGCTGCCGGACAAAAGATTGATAACGCTGCCGAAGATGCAAAAAATAAAATAGATGCAACTGCAGACAAAACAAAACAGGATCTTCAGAAAGCAGGGCAGGACATTAAAGAAGGAGCTGATAAAGTAGGAAAAGATGTAAAAAGTGCCGCAGCAAAAGGAGCTTCCAAAGTTGAAGAAGGCGCTAAAAAATTAAAAGAGGATTTAAGCAAATAAATATCTTCTTATAAAAAACGAAACCGCAGTTTTTCTGCGGTTTTTTTATTTGTTCAGTTCAAGTAAAGGATCAATATATTCTCGATCGTTGCTCAGTCTGGGAACCTTATTTTGTCCGCCCAGTTTGCCTTTGGATTCCAGCCAGCAATAAAAAAGATTGGGCTTTGCAATATGCACAATCGGTCTTTTCAGCGTCATATTGTTGTAACGTTTGGCTTCGTAGTCAGAATTAATGGATTTAAGATGATTATCAAAAGCATCTATAAAACGCTCTAAATTGTCCGGTTTTTCGCGGAATTCAAAAATCCACTCATGCGCTCCGCCTTCGTTCTCTTTCATGAAAACAGGGGCTCCTGTGAAGTCGGAAACGGATGCATTGGTTTCTTCACAGGCTTTAGAAAGGGCAGATTCTACATTGGTAATCATAAGCTCCTCCCCAAAAGCATTAATGTAATGTTTCGTTCTTCCCGTAATTTTTATTCTGAACGGATTGATTGAGGTAAAAATAACGGTATCGCCAATGAGATATCTCCACAATCCGCCGTTTGTCGTAATCACCATTGCATAATTTTTCCCGATTTCCACATCTTCCAGACTCACGACTTTCGGATTGGAAAAATGGAACTGATCCATCGGAATAAACTCATAAAAAATACCGTAATCGAGCATCAGAAGCATTTCATCACTATTCGATCTGTCCTGAATTCCGAAAAAGCCTTCGGAAGCATTATAGATCTCGTAGTAATTGATGTTTTTTCCTATAATCTGTTTGTACTGTTCTCTGTAGGGCTTAAAGCTGATTCCTCCGTGGAAAAACACTTCAAGATTCGGCCACAGTTCTGAAATGTTTTGCACATCAGTTTCCTTCAGAACCCTTTGTAAAAGAACCATCATCCAGCTTGGAACTCCAAGAATACTTCCTACATCTTCATTTTTAACTTCGGACGTAATGGCTCTGAGTTTGCTTTCCCATTCTCCCATCAAAGAAACCTTTTTACTCGGAGTGGTGGTTACTTCTACCCAGAAAGGAAGATTATCAATCAGAATAGCCGATAAATCGCCAAATTTGGTATTAAAATCTGCATAGAGTTCAGAACTTCCGCCCAGGCGTAAATTTTTATAATTAAAAAGCTGATTTTCCGGATGATTATTGGCATAAATGGAAACCATATCTTTTCCGGCTTTCATGTGGCAGTATTCAAGACTTTCCGCAGAAATCGGGATGAATTTGCTTTTGGCATTCGTGGTTCCCGAAGATTTTGCAAAATGTTTGATGTAACCGGGCCAGCTTACGTCTTTCTGTCCCTGTCTTGCTTTTTCAATATAAGGCTCCATTTCTTCGTAGGTAACGACCGGAACTTTGTTTTTAAAGTCCTGATAACTCGAAATGGAATTAAAACCGTATTTTCTGCCATACTCCGTATCTTCTGCATGAAATAACTGGGAAAATAAGATACCTTTCTGTGTTTCAATAGGATGATTCATGAAATTCTGAATCTGATCTATCCTCTGCCGGATAAACCAATTGACTACAGTATTGAAAAGTGCTTTCGTTGCCATTTCAACAAATATAACAATAATTGATTTTTCAGAGAATTTTTTTATGATGATAAAATAAAAAAACCGCTACAAAATATGTAACGGTTTATATCTGAAATGCTCATTTACTAGCAATACTCGTCGTAAGCAGCCTGAAGGTTTGCAGCAATTGCTCCTGCAGGATTTCCTTCGATGTGGTGTCTTTCCAGCATATGAACAAGTTCTCCGTCTTTAAACAATGCTACGCAAGGTGAGCTTGGAGGGAACGGTGCTAAATGTTTTCTTGCTTCAACTACCGCTTCCGTATCAAAACCTGCGAAGACAGTAGTTAAATGATCCGGTTTTTTGTCTCCTGTTAAAGAATACACAACTCCCGGTCTTGCAGCTCCTGCAGCACATCCGCATACAGAGTTAATCACCAAAAGGGTAGTTCCTGATTGTTTTAATGCTTCTTCTACCTGAGCCGGAGTGGTCAGATCTTCGAAACCTTTATCTGTAAGTTCAGCCTTCATAGGCATTACTAAATCTTGTGGATACATATTTTTGTTTTTTGTAAAGTACAAATTTAAGCAATTCTTTACGTTTCATCAATATATAAAAACTATCGGTTGTTTTAGAAAACAAAATGAATTGAATGTTAATAGTTTAATAATAATTATAAAATTTTAAATTAAATATGTTAATTATCAAAAATAATTACTAAATTTGAAATGATTCTGAAAACAGTTGACCATGAAAAAATATTTACACTGATCCCTCTCAATTTATTTTCTTTCAGTTTTTGCTTTTATTTTGAGCAATAATTGATGTCACTCAGAAAAAAATAAATGAAGCCCGAAACTGAAAAGTTTCGGGCTTCTTTAATCAAATCGATATGTAAAGGTTGAATATCCTTATAAAATAGCTGATGGTTTTTGTTTGTTGATGGATAGAAGACCACTCAACTAAAAATTACCAGCAATCAGCAATTATGAAAGCAGTTTTTTCGCCATCTCGGAAATGCTTTTTCCGTCCGATTTTCCGGCTAAAGATTTTGAAGCAATTCCCATTACCTTTCCTAAATCTTTCATAGATTCAGCGCCTGTTTCAGCGATAATGTTTTTCATTTCTGCTTCCAGTTCTTCTGCTGAAAGCTGTTTCGGCAAAAACTGCTCAATCACTTTCATCTGAGCTTCCTCCACTTCGGCAAGATCATTTCTTCCCTGTGCAGTAAACTGTTCGGCAGAATCCTTACGCTGCTTTACCATTCTCTGAAGAATAGCAATTTCCTGTTCTGCGCTTACTTCTGCTCCTCTGGCTTCCGTTTTAAGCAGTAATATCTGAGATTTTACAGCACGAAGAGAATCCAAAGCCACTTTGTCTTTCGCTCTCATTGCTGTTTTTATAGCTTCGTTTATTGTATTTTCTAAACTCATGGTTTTAATTTGATAGTTTGAAAAATGAGACAATTTGAAAATGCAATTATTTTAGAATCAAGAATGTATAATGTTCAAATTCTCAAATGACCACATTTTCAAATTAAATTTTAGTCTACATCTTTATTTAAAAATCTGTTTTCTCTGATCTGCATATTTCCGTTGTTATCAGACAAATATGTGTTGATATTCTGGTCTGATGCATTGGTTCCTTCAATGGAAATATTTTTTCTCTTGAATGCAGGCACAGATTCAAACTCGCTGGAACTGTCGAAACTCTGGTAACGAGAGTTAAACTCTTTTAGTTTGTTTCTTCTTTCCATTACTCTTTCCTGATCCACGGTTTTATTCACGAAGGTGAATTCTTCTTCCGCCGGTTTCGGGGCTTCGGTTTCTGTCTTATTTTCAGCAACAGGCTCTTCTTTCAGATGCTGAAAGAAATGTTCTACTTTCTGAAATGGCTCTTCTGTAAGCTGATTCACTTCGTTGATTGCTGCAAGTTCTGCTTTTGGCTGTCCGAAATCAGATTTTGGTTCATTTTTTACAGGCTCATTTACGAAGAAGCTGAATTCAACAGGTTTTTCTTCAGAAAAAGTGTTATTGAAAGCAGTATTAGACTGTGGTTCTTCTTTTTTATGATCAAAATCAAACTTAAAAGATTCTATTTCCAGATCATTCGGATCTTCTGCTTCTTCATCTAAAGTAAATAAGCTGAAAGATTCTTCCTGTTCATCATCATTTCTCCAATCCTGAGTGCTGTTAACCGTATCTTCCTCTCTATCAAAGAATTTTATTTCAGTTTTAGTCTCTTCGTTGCCAATAGTCATTTTTTTTTCAGTAGACGTAACACCGAACTGTGGATGATCGTGGTCTTCGTCGTCTAATCTGAAAAGGTTTTTACCTCCGAAATCATAATCCTGCTCTGCGTGAGAATGTCTTTCCTCTCTGGTTTTGAAAGGAGACTCTTTTGGAGTGTCGAAACTGTCGTTCAGGCTGATTTTAATTTTCTCTGTAGGTCCTGCAAATTTTTTGTTATCGTTAGAAAAACCTGTTGCGATTACAAGAACGCTTACAGAATCTCCCAGTTCTTCATCTGCTCCAACCCCGAAAATAATATCCGCTGTGTTTCCTGCTTCTTTCTGGATATGATCCATAATGACACCGATCTCGTCCATGGTCACTTCTTCCACGCCACTTCGGATCAATAACAGAACGTTTTTCGCGCCTGTAATTTTGTTGTCATTCAATAGTGGGGAATCAAGTGCTTTTTTAACCGCTTCTTCGGCTTTATTTTCACCGGAAGCAATTCCTGTAGACATCAAAGCCGTTCCTGAATTCTGAAGCACAGATTTAGCATCTCTAAAGTCAATGTTGACATCAAAGTAACCCGTAATAACTTCCGCCATTCCTTTTGCCGCGTTTGTTAAAACTTCATCGGCTTTCGAGAATCCCTGCTTGAATCCAAGGTTTCCGAATTGCTGTCTTAATTTATCGTTGTTGATGACAATTAATGAGTCCACGTTATTTCTTAATTTATCAAGACCGTTTTCAGCCTGTTCCAGTCTTCTTTTCCCTTCAAAACTGAAAGGGACGGTAACGATTCCTACCGTTAAGATTCCCATATCTTTGGCTACTTTAGCAATAACGGGAGCAGCTCCGGTTCCTGTACCACCACCCATTCCGGCAGTGATGAAAACCATTTTGGTATTCTGTCCCATAGCAGCTTTAATATCTTCGATGCTTTCGATCGCAGATTTTTCTCCCACTTCAGGATCGGCTCCTGCGCCAAGACCTTCCGTAATGGTAGTTCCCAGCTGTACCTTGTTGGCAACCGGATTGTTATCTAAAGTCTGAGCGTCTGTATTGCAAATCACGAAATCCACTCCGTGAATACCTTTTTCGTACATGTGTTTCAGCGCATTGTTTCCACCGCCTCCAACACCGATTACTTTTATGATTGATGAATTTCCTTTTGGCAAATCAAATGAAAATCCTTGTGTACCTATGTTTTCCATAATTAGTTTCTTTTAATAATTATAATTGATAAGCGATAAATGAATAATGATTTTGTTTTAATTAAAAAATAAATCATCAATTATCACTGATCTTTTATCATTTATATTTTATTCTACTTCTTCAAAGAATTTTTTTACTTTTTCCATCAGCGACTGCCCGAAAGTGAGTTTCGCCGCCTTTTTATTCTCATGCTGTTCTTCTCTAGGCTGTTGTTCCTGTATCGGTGCAACTTCCTGCGGAGCGGGTTGTGAAGTTTCAATCGCAGCTTGTGCAGCAGCATTTTCCGGCTGCTCTTTTTCCAAAACAGGAGTGTCTTCTACCGTGTTCAGCTTTTTATCTCTGATTTTTAAACTTTCCATTAATAAACCAATGGAAGTCGCAAATTCGGGACCTTTAAGATACTGATTTTTATCATTCGCCACATACTCATTTGCAAATCCGATTCTGCTGTCGAATCCTGTTGTATAATTGGCGAGCTGACGAAGGTGTTTCAGGTTGGATCCGCCTCCCGTTAATACTATTCCTGCAATCAGTTTTTTCTTTTGTTCAAAAGCTCCGTAAGCCTTTAATTCTGTATTTACCATTTCCAGAATTTCTTCTACTCTCGCATTGATGATCTGTGCTAAAGTTTTCAGGGAAATTTCTTTATCCGGTCTTCCGTGAAGCCCGGGAATGGTAACATATGTGCTGTCTTTTTCAAGCTCAGGAACGGCAGAGCCGAATTTTACTTTCAGTTGCTCTGCATGTTTCTCAATGATCGAACAGCCTTCTTTGATGTCTTCCGTAATGATTCCTCCTCCGTAAGGGATTACACAGGTATGACGGATGATATTATCTTTAAAGATGGCAATGTCTGTAGTACCGCCTCCGATATCTACAATAGCAACTCCTGCCTCTTTTTCTTCTTTTGTAAGAACCGCTTCAGAGGATGCCAAAGGTTCCAGCGTGAGTGCTTCCATTTCAAGCCCTGCTTCTCTCACGCATCTCGCGATATTGCGAATGCTTCCCATTTGTCCTACAACCACATGGAAGTTGGCCTCTAAACGCTTACCGTGCATCCCGACCGGTTCTTGAATTTCACCTTCAGAATCTACTTTGTATTCCTGCGGTAAAACGTGAATGATTTCTTCTCCAGGAAGCATAACCAGTTTTTTTACCTGATCTTTTAATGCTTCAATGTCGTCGTCTGTGATGAATTTATCCGGATGTTCACGCATAATATAATCGGAGTGCTGCAGAGAACGGATGTGTTTTCCTGCAATTCCTACCGTAACTTTACGGATCGGAACTCCTGCGCTGGACTGTGCCTCAGACACAGCAGCTTTGATTGAATTAATGGTCTGTGAAATATTATTCACAATACCTTTGTGAACCCCAAGACTTTTCGCCTTTCCTACACCGAGAACTTCTATTTTCCCGTGTGCATTCCTCCTTCCGACAATCGCAACAATCTTTGTTGTCCCGATGTCCAGACCTACTGAATACTCTTGATTTTCCATTTTTATACCGATTTGATTTTTTTGTTTTTCAGTTCCTGTTTTAATAAGGATCATAGGTTTTTGCCTATGTATATTGATGTTTTTTTATTTTATTCGATCTTAACTTTTGCTTTAGTTTTCGGTTTTGACGCCGTTGGTTTCTCAGTTTTTCTTGCTTGGGCTGCCTTCGGTTTTGAAGGATTTCCCGTTTTCTTAATTTCTTTTTTAACTTCAGCTTTCGGCTTTGGTTCGGCACTTTTGGTGACTGCAACAGGAGCTTTTGCTAATTCTATATTTGCCGCTTTTAAAATACTGTCGTTTTCTTTGTAATTGGGATTTAAGGTCGTTACAATCTGGTTCTGATATTTAATGGAAACCATACTGTATTTCTCAGGATCTTGATAGACAAGATATTTTTCTACAAATGCCTTAAATCCTTTTACTTTAAAATCTATATTATCTAAATCCCCGATCTCGACTTTGTAATTTCCTTCACTGGTAAGAAGATTATAGTCGCCGTTTCGGTCTTTGGATATTCCGATAAAATATTTTTTACTGAAATCGTCTTTGTCTATTTTTTCAACCAGTTCGGCAAGTTTTTCATACTCTTCTTTTTTTACATTTCCTGTCACCAACATACAAGGATGAGAATACGTTTTAGAGATCGGAAATTCTATTCCTTTTTCATCGACATAAAAGTCTCTGCCTTCTTTGTTTAATCTGAAAACGGGAACTCTCTGTTTGATGTCTAAATTCAGCTTTCCGTTCAGGTTTAAATAAACATTCGCACTGTCCACTGCCGGAAGATTGTTGATCTTCTTTTCCAGAGCCGGAATATTGAGATCTCCCACTTTTCCAGAAGGGTTTTCCTTTTTTACAATTTCCCTGATATCTTTTTCATCAATGAAGTAAACCGGTGTTTTTTCATTCATTTTTACAGAAATTTTATTGTCCGTAATCTTCTGTCCGCTGAATTTCTTCAAAGAGAAACTCAACAGAAATCCTAGGATGATTACTGTGATGGCAATTTTTAATATTCTGTATTTATTTTTCATTTTTGTTTTTAGCTTTTTTAACGCTACGGTCGCAAGGTTTTTCTTTAAATTCTCGCTTTTTATGTTCGCAAAGGCGTTTCACTCAGCAAATGATAGCTGAAAATATTTTTTATAATTTGTTTACTGCTCTTTTTACTCCGTCTTTAAATAAGGTAGAATGAAAATTTAAAATCATCCCTAATTTCATTTCTGTGATTCTTAAATAATTAAGAATTTGGAAAAAATGATATTTATTAATTTCCGGAACTGCTTTTATTTCTATAATTACTTTATTTTCAATTAATAAATCAACTCTGAATGCTTTCTCAATAATTAAACCTTCATAATTGACACTAATATCTTTTTGACTTTCAATGTTCAATCCGCTATTTTTTAACTCGTGAATCAAACATTGCTCATAAACATTTTCATAAAGCCCGATTCCCATTTTTCGGTGCACTTTCATCCCTGCATCAAAAACAATGTTTGAAATTTCATTTTCTGTCATTATGTTTTTATATTTACTCTTAAATGATATTTTCAGCTATCATTTGCTGAGTGAAACG
The DNA here is from genome assembly GCF_037149975.1 of Chryseobacterium sp. VD8. Classification (NCBI taxonomy): domain Bacteria; kingdom Pseudomonadati; phylum Bacteroidota; class Flavobacteriia; order Flavobacteriales; family Weeksellaceae; genus Chryseobacterium; species Chryseobacterium sp. VD8. The sequence goes on from NZ_JBBCQL010000035.1 coordinate 11,578, forward strand.
CCCTTGCGAACATGTTTTCGTGTTTCCAAAAAACTCTTTGTGTCCTTTGCGTTACATTTAAAATTAAATTTTCTCTATCCACTCACAAACAGGATCATACAGCGTGTCTATATTTCCTGCCCCTACTGTAAGGAGAATGTCAAAATCTTTTTCTTTTATTTTACTGAAAGCTTCGCCTAATGTTGAAACTTCTTTTTTATATAAATTAACTTTTTCCAGTAACCAATCGGAAGTGATTCCTTCAAAATTTTCCTGAAGTTCTCTTGCCGGATAAATATCAAGTAAAATCAGTTCATCAGATTTACTTAAACTTTCTGCGAATCCGTCTGCAAAATCTCTTGTTCTGCTGAAAAGATGGGGCTGGAAAACCACCAATAATTTCTTTTCAGGGTAAAATGTCCGGATTGAACCCATCACGGCATTAATTTCTGTCGGATGATGTGCATAATCGTCGATGTAAATTTTACCGTTTTCGTAGATGTGTTTTGTATATCTTCTTTTAATTCCTTTGAAATTGGCAATTGCTTTTTTCAGCGTTTCGAAATCTACTCCTAAATTGTTTAAAATAGCCAACGCAACCGTAGCATTTTCTACGTTGTGAATTCCCGGAATTTCCCAGACAAAATCTTTTACCGTCTCGTTGGGCGTATGGAAATCAAAATAAATTTTATCATGATCCATTCTCAGGTTATCTGAGTAATAATCAGCCACTTCGTTTACAGCGTAAGTTTGATGAGGTCTTCCGATTTCAATTCCTTTTCTTACAAAAAGCTGTCTGTCTTCGGGAACCAGAGCTGCAAACTGTCTGAACCCTTCTTCAATGGTGTTTTTATCTCCGTAAATATCCAGATGATCGGCATCGGTGGAAGTAATAACTGCCCAATCCGGAGAAAGGTTTAGAAAGCTTCTGTCGTATTCATCTGCTTCCACAACTGAATATTGTGAGCCGTTGTAGAGAAAATTTGACTTAAAATTCTCAGAAATTCCTCCCAGAAAACATGAAAAAGGCAAATTTGCTTCTTTGCATAAGTGTGAAACTAAGGTAGAAGTGGTTGTCTTTCCGTGAGTTCCGGCAACAGCAATGCAATCTGTGTTTTCCGTAATCAATCCTAAAACTTTTGCGCGTTTTAATACTTCAAACTGATTGGTATTGAAATAATCTAATATGTCCAGTTTCTTAATCGCCGGAGTGTAAATGACTAACGTATCTTCTTTGTGAAGCGACGTAATTTTTTCATTAATGACATCTTCAAAAACAATATCAATTCCCTCACTCATTAATGCTTGAGTAAGTTTCGTGTTGGTTTTATCGTAGCCTGAAACTTTTTTGCCCGAAGCATGGAAATAACGCGCCAAAGCACTCATCCCGATTCCTCCGATCCCAACGAAGTAAAAATTTTGATATGTTTCTAAATTGTTCATTTATTTATTTTAATCTTTAATGGCTCGATATACTCAAAGCTACATCGCTAATCCTATTTTATACTATTAGACTTCAACTATTCCGTTAATTTTTTAACGGTGTCAGGCTGAGCCTGTCGAAGCCTTTCTAATCTTTCATCTTATTTTTTGATAATTCAGGCAACAATTCCCAATTATCATTTATTATTGCTTCCTTTTTCTTTCTACTCCAACCTTTAATTTGTTTTTCAAATCCTATCGCCTGATTAACATCATTAAATTCATAATAGAAAACAAGTTCTACAGGTTTTCTTGTATATGTATAGCTTTCAGGATTTAATCCGTCATTATGTTCATTAATTCTTTTTTCCAAATCATTGGTAAAACCTGTATAATAAGAATTATCCGAACATTTTACAATGTATACATAATATATTTTCATTCATTTGTGTTGGTTTTGTTAACCCTTCGACAAGCTCAGGGTGACATCTCTAATACTAACTGTCTATGTTTTGTCAGGTTGAGCTTGTCGAAACCTTAAATTTATTTTATCACTTTAAAAATCTCGTCTACAATCTCTTTTGCTGCATTTGGTTTGGCAAAATATTTCAGATTTTCAGACATTTCTTTTCTTACTTTTTCATTTTCGCATATTTCTGAAAGGGTATTCCAGAATTTGTCCTTCATCTCGGAGTCTTTTACCATTCGGGCTGCATTTTTTTCAACCAGATTCATTGCGTTTTTGGTTTGATGATCTTCCGCTGCAAAAGGGAAGGGAACCAATAAAACCGGCTTCTGCGCAACCGCCAGCTCTGAAATGGCAATTGCACCCGCTCTGGAAACAATGACATCTGCCGCAGAATAGGCGGTTTCCATGTCTTTGATGAATTCTTTGAGCTGGATGGAAGCTGGAAGCTGAAGGTCGGAAGACAACTCGCTGTAGTCTAACTTTCCGGTTTGCCAGATCAACTGGTAACCTTTTTCTTTAAGGTTTTCCAGATTGTCTTTCCATCCGTTATTTAATGTTCTTGAGCCTAAAGATCCTCCGACAGATAAAATCGTCAGTTTATTTTTATCCAAGCCCATTTTTTCTTTTGCCTGAGTGGTTTCCTGCATTCCGGAAATGATATTCTCCCGAATCGGATTCCCCAGAAACTTTATTTTTTCTGCCGGAAAGCCTTCCACTTTCGGATAGGCGGTGAACACGGCTTTTGCTTTTTTACTTAAAATTTTATTCGTAACTCCTGCATGAGCATTCTGTTCCTGAATAAAAATAGGAATTCCCAGTTTACTTGCCTCGTACAAAGCCGGTCCGCTTGCGAAACCTCCTGTTCCCACGGCAAAATCCGGAGCAAAACTTTTAATGATCTTCTTCGATTTGGATAAGCTTTTTAAAATTTTAAAAGGCAATCCTAGATTCGACAGAAGATTTCCTCTGTTGATTCCGGCAATATCAATTCCTTCGATTTTATAACCCGCCTGCGGAATTTTTTCCATTTCCATTTTTCCGTTGGCTCCTATGAACAAAAATTCAGCATCGGGAAATCTTTTTCTGATTTCGTCCGCAATAGCAATAGCAGGAAAGATGTGTCCTCCTGTTCCTCCTCCCGATAATAATACACGGATGGATTTTGTTTTTTGGCTATCTGCTGATGGTTTATTCATCTCTGTTTAAATCTTTTTTATAAATTTTTTTGTCTTAAGCAATGTCGTTAATCTCCGCTATGCTTTGTTTTTTGCCCATTCCTTCTTCATCGTAAATCTGAATTCTGGAGCTTATGTTTAAAATAATTCCCAACTGCAAATATGTTACCAACATTGAGGTTCCTCCGTAACTTATTAAAGGCAGCGGTTGCCCTGTTACAGGGATTAAATTGACGGCAACTGCAATATTTACAGATAGTTGTATAAAAATCATAACTCCGAGGCTGAGAACGAGCAAAGAGCCGAAAAAAGCAGGCATCTTACTGGCTATCATGACGATACGGATAATCATTATTAAGTATAAACTTACCAGAAAAACAGCTCCGATCACTCCGTATTCTTCTACAATCACAGCGAAAATAAAGTCGGAAGCAGACTGAGGGAGCATTTGTTTTAAAGCACTTTTACCGGGTCCCATTCCTGTAACTCCGCCGTGTACGATGGCCGCTTTTGCCATCATCACCTGATAATTTTTAGCTTTTACACTTTCGTCATCTACGTCGGCTGTTTTAGCTTTGCTGGATGTAAATGTTTCAATACGGCTCATCCACGTGTGAACACGGTTTCCTCCAATTAAGTTGGTGTTTAAAGCCACCAGTAAAAACAGAACAATTGCGATGAATGAAGCAGAAATAAATCCTGCAATGTACTTCCAGTGTAACTGTCCGATGACGAGCACAATCACGGAAACCATTAAAATCATCAACGCCGTTGAACCATTGTCTTTTGCTACCAGTACAAAAACCAGCAGAATCGGACCGAAGATGTACATGATGTTCTCAATCGGAAGTCGTTCCCGCGTTATTTTCTTGGTTAAATATCTGCACAGATAAATAATCAGCATTAAAAAAGCAAAGGAAGACGGCTGAAATGAAATCGGTGTTCCGGGAATTTTCAGCCATCGTGAAGCACTGGCTCCGTCAATGGTCTGTCCTGTGAACATAGTGACAATCAATAGAATAACCATTAAACCAAGCATGATGCTGCTGAGTTTTCCGATGTATTCGTATTTTACCATTCCGACTACTCTCATGATTCCCAAACCTAAGACTACGAAGAACATATGTTTGATAACGTGACCGGTTGTAGTCCCGTTATTAACGATATATTCGAGATTCGAACTTGCAGAATAAACCGGGAAAATAGAGAAAATGGAGATCACAAGAATGACCATCCAAAGTACTTTATCGCCCTTCAGGAATTCAAATCTGTTTTCTGTGTCTTGTTCGTTCATATATAATGCTGTTGGCTTTTTGGCTAATTGCCATTGGCTTTTAATACCTGCTCTTTAAACTGATGACCTCTGTCTTCATAGTTTTTGAATAAATCAAAACTTGCACAGCACGGAGACAGTAAAACCGTATCTCCTTTTTCAGCGAGAGATTTTGAGATCTCCACTGCTTTTTCCATGCTCGACGTGTCGTAAATAAATTCTTTTTTGTCTTTAAAGAAGTTGATAATCTTTTCATTATCAATTCCTAAGCAGACGATTGCTTTTACTTTTCTTTTGACTAATTCTTCAATTTCAGTATAGTCATTACCTTTATCTAAACCTCCAACGATCCAAACGGTAGGAGTTTTCATGCTTTCTAAAGCGTAATAGGTTGCATTAACATTGGTCGCCTTGCTGTCGTTGATGTATTTTACACCCTCAATTTCAGTTACAAGCTCCAGTCTGTGTTCAACCGCCTGAAAAGTCATTAATGAATTTCTTATGCTTTCATTATTGATTTCCAATATTTTACCGGCAATTGAAGCGGCTAAGCTGTTGGCAACATTGTGAGTTCCCAGAAGAGATAATTCATCAAGTTTCATTGAAAAAGTATCCTTCAGTTTTACCTCAATGGTTTCGTCGTTAATGAAACCTCCTTCTTCCAGTTTTTCCTTGGTGGAGAAAGGAATCATTTTCGCCTTAATTTCTAATTTTTCAAGAATATTTTTGCTCATCTCATCATCTTTATTGTAGATGAAAAAGTTGTCATTTTCCTGATTTTCCGTTATTCTGAATTTAGCCAGAGCATATTCTTCATAGTTGTAATTGTACTGATCCAGATGATCCTGTGACAAATTCAACAATAAAGAAATATATGGTCTGAAATTCTGAATATCGTCCAACTGGAAAGAGCTTACTTCCAGAACATAATATTCATGGTTTTCATCGGCAACCTGCTTTGCAAAGCTGTACCCGATATTTCCGCCTAAACCTACGTTTAATCCGTCGTTTTTCAGGATGTAGTAGATGAGAGACGTTGTTGTTGTTTTTCCGTTGCTTCCTGTGATGGCGATGATTTTCGCATCTGTAAATTCCGAAGCAAATTCAATTTCAGAAGAAAGTCTTATTCCTTTCTCGTTAATTTTCTGAATCATTTCTGCCTTTTTCGGAATTCCCGGACTTTTTACAATCCAGTCGGCATTTAAAATTCTTTCTTCATCGTGGCTTCCTTCTTCGAATTCAATTCCATTCTCGTTCAGAAACTGTCTGTAGTTATCCTTGATGGCACCTTTATCGGAAAGAAAAACTTCCATTCCTTTCTTTTTTGCCAGATAGGCAGCTCCGCAACCACTTTCTCCTCCTCCTAAAACAACTATTTTCATATAATTTTTGATTTAATGACTGAATTTTTCACTTAGGTAAATCATCCAGTTTTTAAATTAATTTTCTATCTCATCTTCAGGGTTATCAGGCATACAATTGCCAGCATTACTCCGATGATGATCATTCTGTTCACTATTTTACTCTCATGAAAGCCTCCCTTCTGATAATGGTGATGTAAAGGGGACATTCTGAATAGTCTATTGTTTTGGGCATATTCGAGCCCGAATTTTCTTTTTCTATATTTAAATACTACGACCTGAAGCATTACGGAAATATTTTCGATCAGGAAAATTCCGCAAAGGACAGGAATCATGAGTTCTTTTCTTAAAATAATCGCTAAAACGGCAATAACTCCGCCTAACATCAAACTTCCGGTGTCGCCCATGAAAACCTGAGCGGGATAGGTGTTATACCAAAAGAATCCGATTACGGCTCCTACCATTGCGACCACGAATATGGTGGTTTCTCCCATGTTGGGAAGGAACATAATATTCAGATAATCAGCGAAAATGATGTTTCCAGAAAGATAGGCAAACAAGCCGAGCGTTAGTAAAATAACGGTACTGGTTCCTGCGGCAAGACCATCAATTCCGTCGGTAATATTGGCTCCGTTTGAAACAGCCGTTACGATGAAAATCACAATAGGAATGAAAACAATCCAAGCCCATTCATGAGCGTCTTTATCGTTCATCCAAAACAGAATTCCACTGTAATCGAACTCGTTGTTTTTAGCAAACGGAACGGTAGAAACGGTTATTTTCTCGGTAGGCATAAAGTTTTGCTCTACATTATTTCTGTTTACCACTTTTGCATCTGCATATTTTCTTTTTACGGTAATATCGGGATGAAAATACATGGTAACTCCCACGATTAAACCCAATCCGACCTGTCCCACGATTTTGAATTTACCGCTTAAACCGTCTTTATTCTTTTTGATCTTTTTTAGATAATCATCCAGAAAGCCTATTGCACCCATCCATATCACGGAAACAATCAGAAGAACAATGTAAACGTTTGTAATTCTGGTAAATAGCAAAACAGGAATTAACGTTGCCAAAATAATGATAAGACCTCCCATTGTTGGAGTGCCTTCTTTTTGTTTCTGCCCGTCCAGACCAAGATCACGCACCAGTTCTCCCATCTGTTTTGCTCTCAGATAGTTGATGATTCTTTTTCCATACACCAAAGCGATGGTTAAAGAAAACAGAACCGCCATTCCTGCACGGAAGGAGATGTATTTCAACAGTCCTAATCCTGGAACGTGGATTCCCATGCTGGTTAAATATTCGTATAGGTAGTATAGCATTTCTTTTATTTCAGTTCTTAAAGATTATAAATTTTTGTAAAAACGTTATTTCTGTGTTTGCATAACGAATCAATATTTTTCTCGGGATTTTCAATTATTATTCTAATCCCTCCAAAAGGCTCATTATATAACTTTAAAATTTCTTTTTTATATTTTTTATCTTTACTCTCAAGGTATTTTTCACAAAGGCAAATTGCTACATCAACTTTTGCATTTGATTCTGATACCTCTAAATAACCAAGCTTTGGCTTGTTGAGTTCATAAGTTTGTTCACAATCTAAAATCTTAATTTTCTTTTTAGAATAATTATTTAAAAGAAAAACTATTAACAATCCTAATCCCAAAACTGCGGAAATTATTAATATGATTTTAGAGGTTTTCATTTATTTAAATTAAATATCTTTTATTTTGACATTAATTTCCACAGCTCATTAATGGTTTCCTTGTCGTCAAAATGATGTTTCACGCCGTTTATTTCCTGATAGGTTTCGTGTCCTTTTCCGGCTACGAGAACGATATCTTTCGGTTCTGCAAATTTTATCGCCATTTTGATGGCTTCTTTTCTGTCCGGAATTGAAGTGTATTTGCTGAAATTCTGAGGTTCAACACCGGCTTCGATTTCTTTGATGATTGCTGCCGGATCTTCTGTTCTCGGGTTGTCTGAAGTGATGATTGCCAATGTTGATTTTTTCGTAGCAATATTTCCCATTTCAGGTCTTTTTGAATGATCTCTGTCGCCTCCGCATCCGAAAACGGTGATCAGTCTTTCATTTTTTGTTCTGATATCATTAATGCTGTCCAGAATGTTTTCCAATGCATCCGGAGTGTGTGCATAATCTACGATAAAGAAAATTCCGCCGTCTGATTTAAAGGTCTCAAATCTTCCGGACACTCTTTTTAGTTTGCTGATTGCCTGTAAAATTTCGTCTGACTCAAAACCCAGCTCGGAAGCAATTCCGAAAACCAATAAGAGGTTGTACACATTGAATTTTCCGGTGAGTGTTGTCCAGAATTCTTTTCCGTTGAAATTCAACAGCATTCCGTTGAAATCCACTTCCAGTAATTTTCCGTGAAAATCTGCCATTGTCTTCAAAGCATAAGACCTTTTTACAGCTTTTGTGTTCTGAAGCATGACATTTCCGTTCTTATCATCCACATTGGTAATGGCAACCGCAGAATCTTCCAACTGATCGAAAAATCTTTTTTTCGTTTTCAGATATTCGTCAAACGTTTTATGATAATCTAAATGATCGTGTGTAAGATTGGTAAATCCGGCAATTTTAAAGTGAAGTCCTTCAATTCTGTTCTGGGCAATTCCGTGGGAGCTTACTTCCATAAATGCGAACTCGCAGCCTTCTTCAACCGCCTGAGCTAAAATTTTATTGATGGTAATAACATCCGGAGTGGTGTGTGTTGCCGGAATGATCTTTTCTCCGATTCTGATTTCAACGGTAGAAAGCAAAGCGGAATCATATCCTAAATTTTTAAATACATCAAAAAGCAGGGTAGAAACAGAAGTTTTTCCGTTGGTTCCTGTTACTCCGATTAATTTTAGTTTTTCTGAAGGATTACCGTAGAAATTGGAGGCTAAATGACCTAAAGTTTTGGATGAATCTTTTACTTTAATATAGGTGGCATTTCCATCAAGATGTTCCGGGAATTCTTCGCAAACAACTGCTGTTGCTCCTTTTTCCACCGAAGATGCAATAAATGAATGTCCGTCCACAAGCGTTCCTCTCATTGCGATGTACAAGGAGTTTTCCGTAACCTTTCTGCTGTCGAATACCAATTCTGAAATTTCACGGCTGTTGTCACCATGAATTTCTAATACCGGAATTCTTTTTAATAAATCATTTAACTGCATTTCTCTTTATTTGTTCCATAAGTTTCACTTACGGTTATTCATATTGAACCCTTCGGGTTCTTTTCTTTTTTTTTAATTCTGCAGAGACAGATAAATTCTCTGGTTTCTGCTTATGGTTGTGCCTTCTGTCGGGAACTGTTCTTTAATTCTTCCCACTCCCTTAAAATCTACACGGTAGCCTAAGTTTTCAAGCTGCGGAATCACATTTTTACCGATGAGTCCTACCACATTGGGCATCTGTTTATTATTTACTGCGACTTTTACGTTAGGTTCTACCATTTTGTTCAGGTTTACCTTTTTGTCGACAAGCATTTCTCTTTCAATATTCTGCGGAGTTTTCAGGAATGTTTTTCCTGCAATTTCTTTAAACACCGGTGCTGCAACGGTGGCTCCATAAAACCCTTTTGAGGTATTCGGCTCGCTGATCATCACATAACAGGTATATTTCGGATTATCAGCAGGATAGAAGCCTGCAAATGAAGAGCGGTATTTCATCGGGCCAGGAAGCCAGTATTCAAACCTTGCGGTTCCTGTTTTTCCTGCCATTTTTAAATTTGGTGTGAATATACTTTTTGCTGTTCCTTTTTCAACAGCTTTTGTTAAAGCATTGGTCATCATTTTAATGGCTTTTTCGGATGCCATTTTGTTGACCATTACTTCCGGTTTTGCCGTGTACATTACTTTTCCGTCCTTCATAATTTTATCAATAAATAAAGGCTTCAGCATTTTACCGTTGTTTGCGACTCCGTTATAGAAAGTGGCTAACTGCAACAGGTTTATGTTTGTAGAATATCCGTAGGCAATGGATGCGAGAGTTGCGGCATTCCATCTTTTGCTTTCGGGAGTTAAAATTTTTGGTTTTGTGATTCCCGGAAGTTCAATATCCATTTTATCGAATAACTTCCATCTTCTTAAATGGTCTAAGAAAATCTGAGGTTTTTCGGCGTAATATTTTGTAATCAATTTTGCGGAACCTACGTTGCTGGATTTAGCCAACACATCACTGATGTCATACGTTCCGCCGCCGTGACCGTCTGAAATTCTCTGTTTTGCATATACCCAGATTCCGTTTCCTACATTTACGGTTGTATTTTCATCGATGAAACCGTCATCCATTGCAGCCAAAAGTGAAATGGTTTTAAAGGTAGAACCCGGTTCTATATTGTCTTTCAGGGCATAATTATAAGAATCTACATAATCTCCATCGTCAGTTCTTCTTAAATTAACCATGGCGCGGACTTTTCCTGTTTCGGTTTCCATCACAATCACGGTTCCGTGTTTTGCTTCGAAGTTCACGAGCTGTTTCTGTAAAGCCGAGTGTGCAATGTCCTGAATTCTAAGGTCTAATGTGGTATAAACATCTTCTCCGTCAACAGGTTCCTGAACTTTCCAGTAATCAATTGGTTTCCATTGGGAGGAGTTGATTCTCTGCTCCAGTCTTTTTCCGTCTGTTCCTCTTAAATATTTAGAGAAAGCGCCTTCAAGACCTGCTGTGTGAACTCCGTCGTCCATTCCGATGGTTCCGGCTCCGATTTCTGAGGTAGCCAATTCTCTTTTATAGTTTCGGTCTACGATAAAACCTCCTTTGTTTTTGCCTTTTTTGAATATCGGAAACTTACGGATTCTGTCGTACTGGTCAAAATCAAGTCCTTTAACTAAAGTGTAGTATTGATTTTTCTTTTTTCTCTGTTCATCAAATTTCTTTCTGAATTCTGCTCTTGGCTTTCCGAACATTTTGCTGAGAGAATCTGTTAAAGCACCAATATTGTTGGTATAAATGGTGTCTTTCATCGTTTTGAAATCCAGATAGATGTCGTAACGCATGACGGTTGTTGCCAGAATAGAACCGTCTGACGCAAAAAGATTTCCTCTTGCTGCTTTTAAAGTGGCTTCGCGGTAGTTTTTGTTGATGTAATCGTCTTTAATTTCCTGAACGTTCGTATTCTGAAGAATAACGATGCGCGCAAGGAACATTACAAACACGCACAAAGCCACCACTGCAAAGAGGTAGCCCCACCGTAACGTTTTCTTACGTTTGTTGTCGTATTCATTTTGCTTTTGCATCTGTACTGTCCAGTTTTATTAGCAATTTATGAGGATGGTTTTCGAGGGTCATTAAAGAATCCCTTGCAACCTCTTTCCCCAGTTCCGATTCCATTTTTACTTTGATCAGCTTACTTTGTGCGTAAGCGTTTCGCGATTTATATTCTTCTGTTTCTTCTTTGAGTGCGTTAACAATTTTAATTTTTTTATTGACGAGGTGATTGCTGTAGATCATTGCCATCATCAATACAAACAACAGCAGAAAATACTTGTAGTGTATTTTAATCTCATCACGGTTCAGGAAATTTCCTTTTATAATATCTATAAAAGTTAATTTCTTCTGAGGACGATTTGTTGTTCTTTTTGCCAATTTAAATGTCAATTTGTTTTGCAGTGAATTCACTTTGTGGTTAATTGTCAAGTTTTCTGAATTGAACTAAAATTGACGATTCACAATTCACATATTCACTTTTATACTTTTATTCCTGTTCTCATTTTAGCACTTCTGGCTCTTGAGTTTTCTTCAATTTCCTTATCATCGGGAATGATGGCTTTGCTCTTTACCAGCTCGAATGCTTTTTTATAATTTCCGTAAATGTCTCTTTCGGGTTCTCCCTCGAACATTCCGTTTTTCAAAAATCTTTTTACCAGTCTGTCTTCCAGAGAGTGGTAAGAGATGACCACCAGTCTTCCTTCGGGTTTTAAAACGTTGTATGCCTGAACAAGCATTTCTTTTAAAACTTCCAGCTCCTGATTAACTTCAATACGTATTGCCTGAAACAACTGGGCATAAAATTTATTTACTTTATGCGGAGGAAGATAACTGAAGAGTTTTTTCAGATCTTCTGTTGTATCGATGCTTTTTGTTTTTCTGTGATGAACGATGTCTCTTGCTAATTTTCTGGCTTCTCTCAGTTCACCGTAGTAATAAAAAATGTCGGCAAGCTGCTCTTCATCGTAATCATTAATCACTCTTTTGGCATCAAGACCCTGCATTACGTTCATTCTCATGTCTAACGGAGCATTGCTTCGCGTAGAAAAACCTCTTTCGGCTTCATCAAACTGATGCGAAGAAACACCCAGATCTGCCAGAATTCCGTCCACCTGAGAAACTCCGTAAATTAATAAAGAGTTTTCCAGAAACCTGAAGTTCTGATTAATGAGCGTAAATCTCGGATCATCAATTGTATTTTTAAGAGCATCCAAGTCCTGATCAAAACTGAACAGTTTTCCTTTATCCGAAAGTCTGCCCAATATCTCTCTTGAATGGCCGCCGCCACCAAAAGTACAGTCCACATATATTCCGTCTGGATTCGTCACCAAATCATCAACACTCTGCTTCAGCAAAACGGGGTTATGATACATGTTTTTAGTTGTGTTTTTTTACGTTTTTACAACGCAGTTATTCTTCTTCGAATGTGCCCATTACATCTTCGGCAAGATTCGCAAAATCGTCTTCACTGATGGAGATTACTTTTTCGTAATCGTCCTTATCCCAGATTTCAAATAATTCTCCTGCACTGGTAATGACAATCTCTTTCTGAAGATTGGCAAAAACAGTAAGGTCTTTAGAAATCTGTAACCTTCCGGCGTTATCCAGCTCCGCAATTTTTACACCTGCCGTAAACATTCTAATGAAATCAGCATTCTTTTTAATGAATCTGTTCAGTTTATTAATTTTGCCCATCACTTTATTCCATGCATTCATGGGGTAAACTTCCAGACAGGGTTGGAACACAGATCTTTTGACTACAAACGCCTTGTCGTCGAAGTTTTCCATCTGTTTAATTAAAGAGGAAGGAACTTTTAACCGGCCTTTGTCGTCAATTTTACACTCATATGTTCCAATGAAACTGTTCATTTGGGACAAATTTATATAATAATTTCTAAAATCTCCCACTTTTTCCCACTTTTTCCCTTAATGTTAATAAGTTTTATTAAAGATTTAATTTTGATGGTGTAATAGATTGATATGTTGGATGTTGATAAACCTCTTATTTACGCCATAATAAATAGATTTTCAAAAAAACAGTTAAAAAAGAGTTTGATATATTATTTTTATTTTAAATTAGGGTAATCAAAATATTTTTGAGGTTTAATTTGTATTTTTGCAAGGCTTTATTAAGGCATTTTATGATATTTAGTACAAAAAAAGAAAAGAAATATACTTTCGTAGAAGCGGGGGAAGGACATCCATTGGTGCTGTTGCACGGTTTAATGGGTGGTTTGAGTAATTTCGATAAGATGGTAGATTTTTTTTCAGACAGGGGATTCAAAGTATATGTTCCTCAGCTGCCGATCTACGATTTGCCGGTACTCAATACTAATCTTACGACTTTAGCAAAATATATTGCCAAATTTATAGAAACCCATATTGAAGCTCCGGTAACGATTGTAGGCAATTCTATGGGAGGGCATGTAGGGCTTATCCTTACCCTGTCCAGACCGGATCTTATTAAAAATCTTGTGCTTACGGGAAGTTCAGGGCTTTACGAAAGAACTTTCGGGGACAGTTTCCCGAGAAAGAATGACCGTTCCTATATAAGAAAGAAAACAGAAGAGGTTTTTTATGATCCTTCTATTGCTACAGAAGATCTGGTAGATGAAGTTTTTGCTGTGGTAAATGACAGAATGAAGGGGATAAAAACGGTGATGCTGGCGAGAAGTGCCATCAAACACAACATGCTGCATGATCTGCCAAAGATTAAAACACCAACCTGTCTGATCTGGGGAAAACAGGATAATGTAACTCCTCCTGAGGTGGCGGAAGATATGCATAAATTTATTCCGAATTCAGACCTCTTCTGGATCGATCACTGTGGTCACGCAGCGATGATGGAAAAGCCGGATGAATTTAATGAAATTCTTTATAACTGGGTAAAAGATAAAGTTTAATTACAATATAAAATGACCATTAAGAGCTTTTCTTAATGGTTTGTTTTTCTAAAAATATTCAACAAAATGGTTATTAAAACAGCAACATTTGTAAAGAGCAGCGGAAAATGGCAGGATTGCCCGGAACCGAATCTTCCTGAGTATGCTTTCATCGGAAGATCAAATGTAGGAAAGTCTTCGCTCATCAATGCAATGATGAATCATAAAGATCTGGCTAAAACGTCCCAGACTCCGGGAAAGACACAGCTTATCAACCATTTCTTAGTGAACGAAAACTGGTATCTCACGGATTTGCCGGGTTACGGATATGCGAAAGTTTCGAAATCCATCAGAAAAGATTTTGAAAAGCTCATCACGAATTATATTCTGAACCGAAGAAATCTGGTTAATCTTTTCGTTTTGGTAGATTCCAGACACAAACCGCAGAATATTGATCTGGAATTCATCCAGTGGTGTTGTGAAAGCGGCGTTCCGTTTTCTATCGTGTTTACAAAAGCAGATAAGCTGAAGCCGAATGTTGTGATTAAAAATGTGGAGGATTATAAAGCAGAGCTTCACAAAACATGGGAAGATCTGCCGGAATTATATGTAACCTCAGCAGAAAAGAAGGAGGGTGGTGATGAAATTTTAAGTTTTATCCAGAAAACCAATGAATTTTTGATTAATAACAATGTAAGCTTTGATGAGTAATATTGTCTGGAAAATAAAAACGTTTGACGAATTTACGGTTCCCGAACTGTATGCGGTTTTAAAAGCCCGAATTGATGTTTTTGTAGTGGAGCAGAATTGTCCTTATCCGGATTTAGACGGTTATGATCAAAAGGCAATTCACATCTGGGCAGAAGAAGACGGCGAAGTTTTGGCGAACTGCAGGATTTTCGACAAAGGAATAAAATATGATGAAACTTCAATAGGAAGGGTTTTAACCACAGAGAAGGCAAGAGGAAAAAACTTAGGCAGGCAATTGATCCAATATGCGGTTGAAACGATCGAAAACCGTTTCCACACTTCTGAAATCCGGATTTCTGCGCAGGATTATCTGCTGAAATTTTATGGAGATTTCGGGTTTGAAGATACGGGAAAAAAATATCTGGAAGATGACATTCCGCATACGGAAATGCTCAGAAAATAAAGAAAAGCGAGGAATTGATTCTTCGCTTTTTTGTTTAGATAATGTTGTTGGATTTTTCGTCAAGACGCAAGAAGCTGAATATATATTTTATAAAAAGCGCAAAGATTTTATCTTTAAACTAATTTCAGAATTAACCGCAAAAGGGACAAAAGATGATGTTAAAGCGAATTTCCAAGATAATTAAAGCACTCAAAAGAATAAAAATCAAAGATTTTTAAAAACTATTGTTTTCTTTTTCATTTGTAATGATCAACTTTAAATAAAAAATTTAATAGATCTTTTGTTCCTTTTGCGGTTAAATAAAAGTTTAAACAGACTTTTTGATAAAATTGATTGAAAAATCTTTGATTTTTTTAACTTATGTGTTCTTTTCTTTCATTTAAGCTTTAAACTTAAACCATTAAAGTATTACCATCTTTTGCACCTTTAGATAAGTTTACTATTTAGTACACTAAAATATGCAGTGCATGAATAAAAATACAGTGAGCAACAACAAAAACATAGTGAGCAACAACTAAAATGTAGTGAGTAATGACAAAAATACAGTGAGCAACAATAAAAATATAGTGAGTAATAACTAAAATGTAGTGAGCAATGACAAAAATACAGTGAGCAATGATAAAAATACACTGCGCTAAACTAAAAATACGCTGTGCTAAAGCAAAAATGCCGAGAACCGAAATAAAAGCATAGCGGACTAGAATAAAAAGTACAAGAAGTATAATAAAAACGGTTGGAGGAAGTCTTATAACTCAATGATGCGGGTTGAGAATCGTATGTACAAAAAAACATTCTCAGACAGAAGGTCGAGAAAAAACATAAAAAAAAGGCTGTTTTCACGAGTTGTGATGCAGCCTCTAATATTTTTATTTTCCGGAAATGGCTTTTAAGATAATAGGTTCCAAATTGGAAGGAAGATCCGCAGATTTGATCTGATAATTTTTAATTTTCATTTCTT
>NZ_JBBCQL010000036.1:0-27406 GCF_037149975.1 Chryseobacterium sp. VD8
TCAACAAAATTATTGAAGCCTATGAACTGGAAATGGATAAGTATAACCAGGCTTTAGCTGAAATAAAAGCGATGGGCGTTGAGATCAAAGGCTCAAATCCCGGGTTCTACAGAAAAATTGAGAATACTATTTTAAGAAGAAACTGTATTTCTTATATGCTGGAGCAGAATCCTAACGTAGACCTTACCTTCGGTAGAGGGAAATATTACAACAACGGCTATTCTGCAGGAGATGAAACCTTCCTGAATACAGATATTAAAGTAGACGGGAAACTGGATCAGTATGCCGCATTTGCAAAATTCATGGAGCAGGCATTCGAATGGGAGATCATGAGCTACTATTTCTATCCTTACTACTGGGGCGAAAGAAAATCCTGGGCAGACCTATACCAGTTCGATGATAATGATCCTGTTTTCAGAGCATTTATGCAGTCCGGTATGGCAAGGGTTATCGTGACAGTACGTCCGGGATTCGAAGAAGCGGTACGACACTTCCTTGCGACAGGGCAAATCTGGAACGGAGGAGAAGTTCCGGTAATTGATGATCCGCTATTCTTATCCATCGTTGATGAAATGAGATCTCCGAAAGCAACAAAAGAAGGAGAACCGTGGAGAGAAAGAATTCCTACATCGCTTACCATTCTTCAGGCAGATTCTATCGGTTTGAGAGTAGAAAAAGCATTGCCATGCAATTGTGAGCCGGGAGTGAAGTTTGATGATAATTTAGGCGAAATGTGTGCTACAAATTTTGAAATGAATCAAAATCAGGTTGGGCAGGATTCTGATAAATGGATGGAAATAACTTTTGATCAATTGGATGGAGGCTCTTCTATCATTGGGCAGTTGGATGATATTAATGCCTTCCCAAGAGTTTATGAGTGTCTAGGAAATGTAATAACAATCGACAGAGACGCTTCATGGTTACCAACGGATTCTATTTCCAAAATTTACGGAGTTTTAGCAGATGAAATTTCAATGATAGAAGGTGTTGAAGCTTATCCGTATGGTAAAACAGGAATTACACTAAAAGTAAACATTTCTAAAATTCCGCTGTTTACTTTTAGAAAACCTGGAGAAGATGATGGACATGAATTATTGAAATTCTCTGTTAATATCAAAGAATCATACCTTAAAATTTCATCTCCGGAATTTAATAAATACGGACGTGAAAGAATTTTAGACAAGAATGGTCAACTCATTCCTTCTGCGGAATATCTGGATAAAGTACCATTAAGTAAATTCTTGGTATAATCTAAAATTTAGAATTTAAAAAATCTAAAATTTTTAGAAATGAGCCGGGTAAAAACCGAGGCTATTTGGCAGCACGAACAAGTGCTGCCTTATATCCTCACGCGTCTGAAAGACAAGATTAGCGAGATTACTGCCGTAGAAAAGATTCTACTTTTCGGGAGCAGAGGAAGGCTTCCTTTGGAACGCTGGAACGAACTGGAAGGAAAAGACTGGGATGTTTTGGTACAGGCGAAATGCAAACTGAAAAATGCCCATGTTTTGGTTGAAGAGGGTTATCATCTGGATCTTTTGGTCTTGGATGAAAGCCAAACCGAAAAATTTATCCAAAACATGAAAACCAAAGAACTTTTTCCTTTGAATGAATTGGAGTGTTTAATGACTAAAAACGAAGAAAATGGGAAAGTTTGATGACGAATTCGGAGATTTATCCGGATACAAAATACTGTCTTTTGAAGAAGTGACACAAGTGTTTGAAGGAAATAAAAATCCTTTTGCAACAGCAGGTACAAACCGATCTTTTGAGAAAATTTCTTATGATAAAAAATTTGGAGAAGGAGGCAGAGATGATAAATGTGTAGAAACCAAAGGTGATTTTTATTCCGAAAATATGGATTTGAATAAACTTTTGAATGATTTAGATGAACAGGCGAACGAAAAATTCTTCTTCTATTATCAAAACTATGCGTTAGCTACTAAATATAAATTTGTAGGTGGAGAAGGTCCGAAATATATTGAATATCCTACTCCAAAATATATTGAATATACTAAAGGAAATGAGAAGAAGTCTGTTCCGTTAAAAGTAGAACTTAACAAAAGAGCGTGTTTTATCAGTTTGAAAGATTATGGAAGCCGGTTTTATATCAATCCTCAAAAGGAAGAAATTCTTTTTGAACTTAAGTTTGTTTATACCGATTATTTAGATAAACGAGAGTTTAATAATACCACAGGTAAATATGAACTAGAAAAAGAATACAATGCAGTTATTATAAGTACTTCCGATGCCAATGGATATATGGCTTTATCTGAAAAACTGGGACTGAGAAATGATGCCAGAAACGAAATCATTACGATTTTTACAGAAAAAGTAAAAGAAACTCAGAATCCTGTAGATTTGAAATTTTTGTATGAAAATATGCCGGATTTTGTAATAGAAAACTTACTCTCAAAACTAGATGGAAAGTTTAATAATGAAATCATTCTTACCAAGGATAAAAAAACAGGAAAATCAAGGGTAGTAAGTGCAGCTCAAAAATTTATTTGGGAGCATTTAGAAAAACTGGTAAATTATGACGATCTGGGTGCTTTTAGTTGGACTAGAGACTCCAGTGGGGCACTGCTCAACCTATTGAAAGTTTTCAAAAACAGTCAATTTCTTTTTGAAAGCTTTAAAGGAAATCAGGCTATGGTAAAGCGTATTTTTGGAAATATGAATAAAACTTCTATAGCAGGCGGTAGAGAATGGAGCAACAAAACCCTGTTTGCTAATTTTATCACAGCGCTGTGTATTGATAATGCTTTCAATGGCTTAAGAAGACTGGATAAAGAATTTATAATCGGAAATGACTACGCTGTTTCGTCCGGAAATATTTTTCAAAATGAAAAAGATAATGAATTTTTCCTTCAACAGCTGAAAAAGACAACTGAAAAAGTAACAACTAATGCACATGAGTCGTTAAATGAATACACAGAAGTAAAGCTCAAAGAAACGGATGAAGGCAATCTTTACCACCCGATGGATATCGTACGTATAAAATTTTCCGATCTTAAAAGCGAAGAGCAACCATTTCCTTTTGTCTCTGCAATGACGATAAAAGCTTATGCCGAAGAGAGAGACCAACAGTTAAGAGCAGATGCGATACGCATAGGTTTTGATGTATTGGCTATTGTTTTGGGTGTAGTGTTTTTCCCCGCAGGAGGAGCGGTAGGAATAGCTGCAGAAAGTATAGGGATTGGTCTTGCGTTGGCAGATATTGGCATTACAGCCAATAGAGAGGATATTTTGTTAGAACCCGGAGGAAAAGAATTTTTGGAAACCTGGGAAAAAGTTTATCTTGTCGGAGGTTTAACCTTAGCTCCAGTTGTTATGGTGGAGGAAGCCTTTGCCAAAAGTGTATTTTGCTATCTGAAAGCACTGAAAAGCGGAAGCCCCTTATTGCAAGCGTATGAAAAAAGTCTGGGTAAAATTTTGCTACAAAGAGAAATTCTTACCTTTGCCGGGAACACGCTGAAACCCAATACGGAAATAGTCCTAAAGATTTTAGCCTATAACAGCGATAAAATTTCCAAGGCTACCGCTTTTACTTTTAGAAAGTATGATAGTATTTTACTACAACTCTACGAAAAGGGAGCGGTCATCGTAGAAATTGGAGAAAAAGATTACGCTTTGGTTTACAAAGGCGAAAAGCTGATACAGGGAACGTCTAATGATAAAAAAGTTTTAGAGTTTTACAAAAGGCTAAAGAAAAACCAAAAGCGTTTAGGTGAGTTTTTAGAAGAAGTAAGACATGAGGGAGGTGCTTATGGTGAATCCATAATAGCAACAACGGTTAAGACAGAAGTTGACGCATTTGAAGCAGGATTAATACAATTTTCGAAAACAATTACCAAGCCTTTTGAGAAAATGAAAGAAGCAATGCCTTATTTTAACCATTTTTCAGTAGATAATATTGTAAAACAAGTAAGCATGACCAATTGTGGGAATACAGCAGAAGTCATAGTTGAGTTTTTGACGACAGGTAGATTACGTTTGGCTAAGCCTTCAGGATATCAAGACAAAGAAGTAGTGGCTGCAAAATGTGGGGGAGGACGTTTTCAATCCTCAACAATCCCAAGAATGAAAGAATTAATGGAAGAAGGAGATATTGTTGTAATTTATGGTATTAAAAAAAAATACCGAATAAAAGGAACTTTTGAAGACTCCACAATAGGACATTATTTTGTAGGAATGAAAAAGGGAGGAGAATTACATTTATTTGATGGTCAAACGGGTGAATATGTAATTTATGATGTGAGTAGTAATAAAGCTCGTAATTTCCTCAAACGAAATTATGAAGAATTTCAATATACAAAAGTAAAAAAAAATAAAATCAAAAAATAATTTTATGTTAACGGACGAAGAAATGCTTATAATAGCAGAAAAGTATCTAAAAAAGGCTGAGGATGAATCAGGTATTGAGGTAATGATTTTTAGAACTATAGAAAAAAGTTATGGCAATATTTATGAATATTTACCCAAAAAAAGCTATCACATTGGAGGTGCTGCCCCGTTTTTAGTTGAGAAAAAAACAGGGAGAGTAGTTCAATTTGGTTCAGCAGGTATATTAGAAATACAACTAAAAGCCTACGAAAATGGAACTATGTCCACAGCTTTAGACACTTACTGGTATCCAGATGAGGACAGGTTTGATTATAAATAATGCAAAAAATCAATAGCATTGACCATCTACTTTCGGTTGAATTGACCACCAATTATAAAATGAATTGATTTCTGAAAAGTTCCTGTATAATTGAGAAAGTACTGGTCAATTCGAACCGGAATTGCACACTCTGTCAAAATTGAAACATAAGTAGTTAATACCTTGTTATTGCTGGTATTTTTAGTTCTTAGAATTAGAGATTTATTGAATCTAAAAAAATAAATAAGAATAAAATAGGTTGTCTCAGAAAAGAGGCAATCTTTTTGTTTTTCGTAAATTAAAATCGTAAAAACGGGAAAATAATTATGTTAACAGAACAGGAAATCAACCGGATTGCTGAAGATCATATTGATAAATCCGGTAAAAAACCCGGGATTAAGCTTTCTCTTTTCAAAGAAGCTACTACTAAAAAAAATTATGGAATGATTTTTCTATGTAAGCAAAGAATTTTATGAGAAAAGAGATGAAAAGTATAATACATTAGTTGGAAATGTTCTTTTTTTTAGTCAAAAATGTTGATGGAGAAATTATAGAATCTGGCTCCGGCAATACGATCGAATATTACATTCAGGAATACGAAGCAGGAAGATATTGTTAGATTTAAATTTATTAAAATGAAGAACTCTTTTACAGAATATTTAATAAAAAACGGATGGATAGAAGTTAGTTGTTTAACGTATCAGTTTCAAGAAAATAAATCTGTAGAATTGTTTTTTGAAACTTCAAATCAGATCGAGTTATATATCAATAAAAAAAGAATATCCGGAAAATATCTTAAAAGCATTGAAGATTTGGTGAGTTTTTTATCTGATAATAAATTAATCTGACTTACAGAAAATAGCATACTTTTTTGTAAAGAACAAATTCCCACACCTGAAATGTATCAACCCAACCACAAAACATTCCCATACAATTTTATGCTAACTTTGATGTATGAAAAAATTAGAATCAAGAGAGGATATTGAACATCTGGTGAATTCGTTTTATGCTAAAGTCGTTAAAGATGAGGTCATTGGCTTTTTCTTTAATGATATTGCTAAAGTAAAATGGGACAGTCATTTGCCCAAGATGTATTCGTTTTGGGAATCCATCCTTTTCGGGCAGATGTCGTACAAAGGAAATCCGATGGGCGTTCATTTTCCGGTCAATGAAATTCAGGCGATGGAACAGCATCATTTCGATCGTTGGCTGAATCTCTGGAAAACAACGGTTGAAGAAAATTTTGTGGGCGAAAATGCAGATCTGGCAATTTACAAATCTGAAAACATTGCCAAACTGATGGCTTTCAAAATGGAACTCGCAAGAAGACTATAATTGTTTGAAGTTCTGTGTTTTAGGTTTAATTTTTTTAGATTTAAGGCACAATTACCGTGAAAATATAGGCTGCAAGATTTACCAATAAAACCGTTCCATAAAGAATATTCGTTTTTCCGCGGCTTAAAGAAAGCATTACGATAAAAACAGAAAGAGAAAGCAGAATAATATCTTTCTTATCCAGACCTAAAACCAGCGGAATATCATACAAAATACAAACCACAGAAACCGCAGGAATGGTAAGTCCGATACTTGCTAAAGCAGAACCCAGAGCAAGATTTAAACTCGATTGGATCTGATTGCTTCGAGCCGCCCGAATCGCCGCAACACCTTCCGGAAGCAGAACAACCGCCGCGATAATGACTCCGACCAGAGATTTTGGAGCGCCCAAACTCTGCACCATGTTTTCAATTGTAGCAGAAAGTCCTTTTGCCATCATCACAACAATCGCCAGACAAATCACCAGAAAAGTAAAACTGATTGCCGTTTTTGAAACCGAAGGAATATAATTTTCTTCTGATTGCTCTTCCGGAACGATAAAATAATTTCTGTGACGGATCGTCTGTACCATCAGAAACACACCATAAATCACAAGGCAGGCAATAGAAACAAAAATCAGTTGTGCCTGATTATAAAAAGGTCCGTTTACGCTGGAAGTGAAATTCGGAAGAACCAAGGTCAAAATCAGGATGGAAACAATACTAACCAGATAAGTTGTGGCGGAAGTTCTTGCAAAAAACTGTTCGTAATATTTCACGCCGCCCACCAAAATACAGATTCCTAAAATTCCATTAAGAATAAGCATTACCGCGGCAAAAACCGTATCTCTTGCAAGTGTAATCGCCTGATCTCCTCCCGCAACCATCAGCGAAATAATCAGTGCAACTTCAATGATTGTAATACACAGCGCAAGAATAATAGTTCCGAAAGGTTCACCTACTTTATGTGCGACAACTTCCGCGTGATGCACTGCAGATAAAACACTGCCCGTTAATAAAATTCCGGCAATTACATCAGACAGAACACCCGTTCCCATCAGTCCGGAAAAATAATAACCAACTGCGAGAATGGGAAAAATATACGTATAATGTAAAAATTCTTTCAATTTCATAACTGTTTCTAAAATACAAAAAATCAATGACTTTTGAAATATCAAAAGAAAATATTAATGATATTTTAATGATTCCAGAAATAAAAATCCTGAAAATCCGTCAACATATGAAACAGTAGTCCAATGGCTATAATCCTGATATTTCCTTTAAAAAAAAGCATCAAAAAATACACCGCAATGGCGTAGTAAGAATGTAAAAAATGAAAACCGATGCTTCCGCGGTTAGGATCAAATATAGGATTCGCGAAAAGATGATCTGCATCTACAAGCATCGTTGCCAGCAAAATAAGATACACTTTTTTCCAGTTCTTCCTGTAAAAGATCAAAGCAATAAACACGGGAAAAATAAAATGCAGGAAATAATGCGTAACGGTTTTTAGTAAGGTAATATGCGAAGCATCCATTGATTTTTATTTTTTTACCACCTTAAAATCAAAGGAAGGTCATCTTTTTTAAACTGTACTTTCAGACAATAATCCTGATCTCTGTTTCCGTAAAAAATATAATCAATATCGGAAATCATCTTCTTTTCCTTAGGTGATAATGTTTTTAAAAAAGACAGCAATAACGGATTATTTTTTACAAAAATATAATTTTCATTCAGATTGAAAGACTGCTGAACTGGTTTTCTTGTAGATTTTATTTCAAAACCTTTGCTATTCTGAATGATGAGGTTAGGCTGAAAAGGAATTGCTGTGAACTGATTCTGGGCATTGATCCATTTTTTATTCTGAAAATACAGTTCCGTCTTTTCAGGGTTTGAGCTTTGAAAATCAATGATATAATTCGGTTGGATGATCTTTTGGAATATTTTCTTTTCAACTTCATTAAAATTATCATCGTAGCTGTAAGTAATGATCGTGTCATTCTCCTCTTCCAGATGTACAGAAGTTTTCATCCGATTAATGGATGAAGAATCTGCAAATGTTTTATCAAAAAAAGAACTAAAAATTTTAATATTTTCAGCATCCAGTTCTGTTTCTAAAAAAGAATTGGTCTTTAATAGTTTTGAAATAGCAGGAGAGGGGTCGTAAGAATCAGACTGATTTCTGATTTCAATTTCATCATGTTTCAATTCGACAGAAAGATTGTGGCTGCCCTTTTTTGTGTTCAGAATAATACTTCCCAATCCATTGGTAACGAGTGCGTTTGCATCAAAAAGATTTGCCTGAAAACTGTGAAATAACTGGTTGTTAATTCGCTCAAAATCATCATTGGAACTTCCGATAATAAGGTTTCCTCCAAAAATTTTAATAAAAACCTGATCTTTCCTGAACATCTGATTTCCCAGATCCGTAAACTTCTGCTGTTCCAGAAACAATAAAAAAGTCTTCCTGTCTTCCAGTTCAAAAACACTGTACCAGTTCGAAACTTTTGAATTTTTCAGATGAAAAGCCTGTAAAAAATCGGGAATTTTCACTCCCGATTCTTTAAAAGATATTTTGTTTTTCTCTTTGCTTTCAAACCATAAAGAAGGATGCCCTGCAAGACTGTAAACATATTCTCTTGTCAGCTTTTTTGTATCGATCAGAATGATCGCATCTGCTTCCTGCGGAGAAAAAATCTTCGTATTTTGTTTATGGTAAAAAACGAAATACATCATCCCCGCAAAAAGTAAAATAACGAAGACAAAAAGTTTCTTTTTCATTATAAAATAGGCTGCTTTTTATCAGATTCTTTCATTTTATATACTTCATCAAAAACATCGAAGAAATACATTAAGCTGTTTTCCGAAGCATTTTTAATGTTGTAATTAACTTCTGTTTCTATTTTTTCTCCTTTGGCTTCTGTTTTAAAATACACTTCGCCCAGATTTTTCTTCAGAAGATTCAGTGTTTTTCTTTCCGACGAAGTTTTAAACTCTTTCTCAAGTCCGACCATTAGTTTCTGAATGTCAAACCTTCCCGACAAAGGATATTTCGCCGAATCTTTTGCCCATTTTTCAGAGATTTCCGACTGGTTTTTAGCTGAAATATTCTCTGTTGAGGTCGTTGCGTATACAATTCCGTCCTTTACCGTAAAGAATAACTTGTCGAAATATCCGTCATTTTTTCCTTCACTGAAGGCATAGAAATCTCCGTTTTTAGAGAATTTCTTAGCCGTCACTTTATTTGTGGTCAGCATATCGAAAATACGGTTCCAGTACCCTTCATTTTCCGTAGCAAAAGCAAACGTGAAATTCGGAACAGCGATTTCCTTGGTTTTCTTCACTTCCTTTTCATTATAATCATCATCGTATTCATAATCGGTGTATTCTACGGTTTTGGATTTCAGTTCGTTAAGGACGAAAATTCCGTTCCCGGGTGCGATCTTGGTAATGGCCTTTTCATCCAGAACAATCTTCATGGTTTCCATTAGAAGTTCCATTTCTTTCTGATAATCGCCTTCTCCGGAATCTTTCAACAGGCTGTACATCACATCAAAATATTTATTTCCGTCTACATTAATAGCGTAATATC
This sequence comes from Chryseobacterium sp. VD8, assembly GCF_037149975.1. NCBI lineage: Bacteria > Pseudomonadati > Bacteroidota > Flavobacteriia > Flavobacteriales > Weeksellaceae > Chryseobacterium > Chryseobacterium sp. VD8. The sequence goes on from NZ_JBBCQL010000036.1 coordinate 9,551, forward strand.
CGATGCTTTTATCGTTGATGAGAGCCGTCAGTTTTTTATTCTTTTTCCCTCTGTAAACAGAATTGATGCTCTTCTGAACCGCTTCATTTTTATGCTGATAACTGTTCACCATTCTTACTTTATCGTTATCAAAATACAGATTATAAGAAGAATTGGAATTGTATGCTTTCCCCATAAGATTTCCGAAAGGGTAGTGGCTCATAATTTTACCGTATGCTCCGTTGTTTACAATTCTTCCGTAATCCGTATACACAAAAACATCAGAAGTACCGTCCCGGAAAGATAAGATGTCTTTCGAAACATCAAGTTCCAGCGTAGAATTAAAATAATCATCAAAATCCTTTTCCGCCAGTTTTTTGGTGATCTTAAACTTTTCGATCTTCAGAGAATCCATCTGTTTCAGATAAATGCTGTCTTCTTCCGTCTCCTCATCCATTTCTTCCTCCATATGCGGAAGCGTGTATTCGCTTTCCTTTTCAGAATAATTTTTGTCACTCGAATCTTTTTCTTCTTCAGGATATTTGTGATGCTTTTCCAGATATTTAATGTCTTTTTGTTTTTTGGCAATTTCCGCCTGATATTCTTTAATGTCTTCCTTTAGATACTGAATATCATCTTTCAGATATTTAATCTCTTCTTTGTAATCGAATGCTTTTTCTGCGTATGCACTGTCAACCGCAACAGCTGCGCTGTCCATAACAGCTGCTGCTGCACTGTCAATTGTTACAGCAGCACTGTCTGCTGTCATTTCATCATTCCATTCAGCAGAGGGTTTGTCATAACCGATAAGCTTCAGAACCGCCTGCTTATCGTTCCATGCAACAAACAATTCATCATCGAGATTAACGTAAGAGTAATTTTTTCGTTTCGAAATTTCCAGTCCTTTTTTCTTGGATGAATTAATGAATTCCTGAAATTTTTCTTTGTTATCCAGCAGAAAATGAGCGGTATACGTTTTTACGGAATCGTTGAAATTGGCATAATGATATTGTGTGGCATCGTATTTTATCCCGGTTTTGGAATAATCGTTCCACGAAGCCTGTTTTTCTTTATCTTCTTTGGCTACTTCAAGCAAAAAAGGATTCAGTTTCTGCCAGTTGATTTTCTGGTTAAGCTGCTTTCCGTTAATTTCCATATAAAAAAGAACGTCTTTTGGAAGCTTCATTTTCTGTTGTGAAAAGATGGAGCTGAAAGCAAAAAGTAAAAGTAAAATTTGTGTTTTTTGTAAAATAGATTTCATGGTTGTCGATTGAAATTATTGAAAGAGAATGGTATTTTGTAATTGTTTTTTCTGAAGGATAAAATCCAGAACGTTGGCCTCCAGTTTTACCGCCTTTTTGTTTGGGGAAAGCAGGTAAGAATTATTGGTCTGGGATTTTATGGTATTTTCAAACTGCATCACGGAAGTGTATTTCGCATCGTTGAAGACTTCCTTATCTGCTTTGCTCATCTTGTCGTAATCATTTTTAAAACTGCTCACTTTATTTCTGGTGAATGTTTTTTTCTCCGGACTCTGACTGTAAAGCTGTACCGGAACCATTTTTCCAACGATGTTTTTCGCTTTCAGCTGTTCCAGTCCGGCATTGATGTTTTCAATTTTCTTAAAATTACAGCTTAGTTTGATAATGTAGTTGTCAAAATCCATTGAAGTCTTCACATTCGAAATTCCGGGAGTTGCTTTAAAAATTCTTGCCGCTTCATTAATTTTAGCTTCAATTTCAGACCTTTTGGGAACTTTTTTACCGTTAATTGTTTCCATTTTCGAGATGGAAGCCAATCTTGTCTTGCTTTTACTGGCGTTTAGAATAAGCGAATATTCTCCACTGCCGTCTGCTTTTACGTTGATTTTGTCTAAAATATCAAAACAGCTTGTAAGCAGCAATAGAGGCAATAATAAGAACATCTTTTTAATAATGTTTTTCATATTTGAGTTTTATTATGTTTAAATTTTGCGGTTAAATAAAGTTGTTGTTTTAAATTCTGCCTTTCAGATAATCCTGCCGGAGATCTTCGTCTAATTTTTCAATAGCGTACCGAAGACTCGTTCTCGGCATTTCTTTGTAATGTTTATTCAGGAAATTAATTAATTCCGCTTCGTTTTTTTCTCCCATTTCTCGAAGCAGCCAGCCGTTGGCTTTGTGCATCAGATCATGGGTGTGTTTCAGATTTTTGGTAACGAATTCTTTGGTAAGATCAAACGATCCTTTTTTTACATAATGCATCGTTCCCACAACAGCTATTCTTTTATGCCACATTTCTTCAGAATCCGAAAGTGTTCTCAGTATTTCATCTTTCTGATTTTCAAAAGCATAGCGTCCCAGAATTTTATAACAGCTTGAATCTACCAGATCCCAGTTGTTAATGTGCTGTAAATGATTCAGATAAAACTCAACAATGTCATCTTTTACCGCTTTATCCTTTGTTTTTTCAAATTTAGAAATTAACATGAATAAAGCCGTCAATCTGTGTTCATGATATTGGGAAGACAGTAATTTGCTGAGTTCCTCCATCGAAACTCCGGCATAGAATTCTTTTGCAACAGAACGCTGATCCGGAACTTTTACTCCTAAAAACAAATCGCCTTCTCCATATTCTCCTTTTCCATTTTTGAAAAATTTAGCAGAAGAATCTGCTTTTTCGGGAATTGAAAGCTCATTTAAAGCTTCTTTTATTTCTTTTAAAATTATACTCATTTGATAATTAGTAATTTAGTCAACATTATGTAAAGCAACACCTTCCTGTTCCTCTTCTTCTTTTGCAATCTTTTTCGGATTGGCAACTTTGGCAATCGTAAGTCCTTGAACAATAATCGAAAACACAACTACACAGTAAGTAATGCTTAAAACAATCGTACTGTTTTCATTTTTCGGAATAGAGAGCGCCAGAGCAATCGAAACTCCGCCGCGAATTCCTCCCCAAACCAAAACTTTTACCGTTTGCGGACTGAATCTTGTTCTGAAAGACATGAATTTAGTAGGTCCCCAAATTGAAATAAACCTTGCCAGTAAAACTACGGCAATCGCTACTAATCCCGGAATCATATAATGGCTTAAGTCTTTGATCATCAGTAACTCAAATCCGATAAAAAGAAATAGAACAGCATTCAGGATTTCGTCGATAAGTTCCCAGAATTTGATCAGATAATCCTGTGTTACAGATTTCATTTTGAATTTCACATTAAAATTACCCATGAACAATCCGGCGGCAACCATGGTTAAAGGTCCCGAAATATGCATCTGTCTTGCAATAAGATAGCCTCCCATTACTACAGAAAGCGTTACCAGTACGGAAATAATATAATCGTCCACTTCACGCATCAGTCGGGAAGTAATCCACCCCAGAACAACACCGAGTAAAAGTCCGCCGCCTGCTTCTTTCAGCAATAATAGACCGATGCTTTCCATATTCAGTGTTACTTCGTTTCCTATTGCAAGCTGAAGAACAACTGTGAAAACCACCACCGCCATCCCGTCATTAAAAAGCGATTCTCCGGCAACTTTGGTTTCCAGAGATTTTGAAACATTTGCCTGTTTTAAGATACTGAGAACAGCAACAGGATCGGTAGGAGAGATCAGTGCGCCAAAAAGCAGACAGTAGATAAATGGCAGCGAGATCCCGACAAGAGGCAACAGATAATACATGCCGAAACCCACTACAAAAGTAGAAATCACAACTCCTGCCGTTGAAAAAATCACGACAGGAACAAACTGCTCTTTGAGATCGTCGATATTAATATGAATTCCTCCCGCAAACAGAAGGAAATTTAGCATGGCACCCATCAGAACTTCTGTAAAGTCGATCCCCGTCATTAAATTGTGAAGATGCCCGAAAGTTCTCGGCAAAACCGTTTCTCCGAAGGAAACTAAAAATATGGAAACCACAATGGCGATCACCATAATTCCGATGGTACTCGGAAGCTTCAGAAATCTGTAATTAAGGTATGAAAATATGGATGCTAAAACAATTAAGGCTGAAAATGAATAGTATAATTCCACTAATTTGGTGTTTAAATTTTTTTGTGATTAATAATCGATGTATAATACTTTGATGTAGATTTTATTCCCGTCTTTTTCCCAGATATCAAGAATTCCATCTTTTACAGATTTTGATCCTCGTGTATATTCCTTTCCAAGATTCAGAATGTTCAGCAGAATATATTCGTCGCCTACTGAATTCACGAGATACGGTGTTTTTTCTGTTTTTCCGTCTCCGGAAGACTTCATTCCGTCGGTTAACGCACGAAACTGACTAAGATGATACAGAAAATTTTCTCCGTCTTTAATGCTGTCATAGGCTTTGAGAAGAATCAGCAGAATATCCAGATTGGTAGGATCTTTATCATACAACGCTTTTCCCTGTTTAATGCAGTCCTGAAAATTATTATTTTTGTAAGCATCGGCTAAGCTTTTAAACGCTTCATCCGTTGTAAAAAGCAGATCTTCTCTGAAGTTTCTTCCATAGTAAAGATGTTGCGTTTCAAGCGTGTCTAAAGATTTAGGATAGGCTTTGTATTTAAAAATCAGCTTGTTGTAGTTGTATTGGGACTTCTCGCTTTTAAGGTCTTTCTCAATTGCTTTGAAATCTATTTTTGATTTCTGGGCAAAACCATTAAGCGAAATCAGAAGAAACAGGAGAAAAAAGTAATGTTTCATCGGTTCTTTTCTATTTTGTATTTGTTGTATAAAACGAGCATGACAAATCCTAAAACCAGCCGGAACAAAGCGGGCATAAAATAGGTTCCGGAAATATATCGGTCGTTGGATATTTTTTCGTAAAGAAAATAAATCAATAAACAGAAAGGAGAAAGCAAACCTTTGCCGTAGAGATAGATTTTAAAGAAAAGATGATTAAATTTAAGGTCTGTAAAGAATGATAACAGTGCCAACAGGCAAACTGCGACCGTTATCATTCCTAAAATCTTTACTATCAGAATATCCGTTTCTTTGCTGATTCCTCCGATGCTTCCCAAGAAATTAATTCCTACCACGATCAGAAAAAAGTAATAGAATATATTGTTGGAAAACAGTCTGTTCATGAATTATTGGTCTTCATGATTTTTTTCTGCACTTTCTTCCTCATCGTTATCGAAATATTCGAAAAGGAAATCGTTGTACGGGAATCTGGAAATATGGATCTTCATCACTTCATCATAGATCAGCTTTTTCATTTCCGGGAAATTTTCTTTCGTAATGGCAGAGATGAAAACCGTTGGATATTTGGATTTTGCCATCCATGTTTTTTTCCATTCCTCCAGAGAAATATTCTTTTTCGTAGATGGCGTTAAATCGTCCTCGTCTTTTTTCTCATAGCTGAAATCATCAATCTTATTGAAAACCATAATCATAGGTTTCTGATGGGCATTGATCTCCATTAAGATCTGATTGACAGAATCAATATGGTCTTCAAAGCTTTCATGAGAAATATCCACTACGTGAATCAGCAGATCCGCTTCACGAACCTCATCCAAGGTAGATTTAAACGACTCAACCAATTGGGTAGGTAGTTTTCTGATGAATCCAACCGTATCCGTTAAAAGGAATGGTAAATTTCCGATCACAACTTTTCTTACCGTCGTGTCCAATGTGGCGAAAAGTTTATTTTCTGCAAAAACTTCAGATTTAGACAAAGCATTCATCAATGTAGATTTCCCGACGTTGGTGTATCCTACCAAAGCGACACGAACTACTTTTCCGCGGTTATTTCTCTGGGTTGCCATCTGTTTATCGATGGTTTTCAGCTTGTCTTTTAACAATGAAATTCTGTCGCGAATGATACGTCTGTCGGTTTCGATTTCCGTTTCTCCGGGACCTCTCATCCCGATTCCCCCTTTCTGGCGTTCAAGGTGGGTCCACATTCTCGTTAGTCGGGGTAAAAGATATTGATATTGAGCGAGTTCTACCTGTGTTCTTGCGTAGGATGTGGTGGCTCTCTGGGCAAAAATATCAAGAATAAGATTGGTTCGGTCTAAGATTTTGACTTCCATTTCTTTCTCGAGGTTTTTAAGCTGCGAAGGAGATAATTCGTCGTCAAAAATAACGGTTCCTATATTGTTTTCTTTTACATATTCTTTAATTTCCTGCGCTTTACCGCTTCCGATGAATGTTTTAGAGTCCGGCTGCGTAAGCTTTTGTGTAAAACGCTTATCTGCCGTTGCGCCGGCTGTAAAGGCTAAAAACTCCAGCTCATCCATATATTCCTGAAGTTTATCCTCATCCTGATGCTGTGTAACAACACCTACCAAAACTGCCTTTTCGTAATTATGTTCTTTCTTTTCTAGCATTAAATTCTGTCTGTATTTGTGAGATTTACAAGATACTATTTTTCATGAAAAAATCCAAGACGAATTTTTTGTGGTAGGTATGGCGGGCTTTCCGGCAGAATTCTGAAAAAGCGGATTTTGATGCCCGTGAACGATGCTAAGGAGGGGGAGAGTTATAAAGTTTAAAAGATACTTAAAAGAAAGATTTATAGATTTTTATGAAAATGTAGTTGAGTTATGTCGGTGCTATCTAAACTCTATTAAATTAATAAAGTTCTTATTATCAAGAGGAATACTTCTTTTCTATACATAAAAAAATGCCCCTGAAAAGTGTTTAACTTTTTGGGGCAGTCCAGATCGGAGGATCTTTTTACAATATTGCATCTGTAACAGCACTACGTGTATCAAAACTTGTTTTAAAATTATTAAAGACATCAATTTTTCCTAAGGAGATTTTGTCAAAATCCAATTCAAATTTATCATTGATATAATTTTTCGCATTAATTAAGTTATACCATCTTTGGGGAAGAACAAAATCTTCGTAATGAATGTATTCTTGTAATAAATTGGTAAATATGAACTCTCCATCTGTAAAATACACCAAAGAGTATTCAGTTTTAAGGGTATAAACATTTAATCTTGGCAAAGTAGTTGCAACGATTGGAACACAATTATTTAGATAATTACATAATTTACTCCTTACATCTTGTGTGTAAAGTCCTCTTTTCTTAAAATGTTTTATTGATGGAAATTCGTCTCTATTAATTACAGAATCTTCTTTAATAATCTCTTCTTTAAAAACAGAAATACCCCTGTAATCCCATGATATATAATTCATATACGCTCTTTATTTGCTATTTATTTATGGGTTTAAAATTAATCATACTTTCAGATTGGCTTAAAACAGGCTTTCCTTGAGAATTCACTGGATAAACTTCGCTGGCGCGAGCATCTTGCTATTAAGTATTAATATCTGTTTTTAAAATATCTTCAAAATCATCACAATAATTTCTTGCACTGCTGTATTCCATTCCCAAGGTTCTACTGCAAAACCGCTTTCTACCGGGTTTTGGTGAGCATAATTTAATTTTTGTTCGAATACCTTCAAAGGCTATATCTCAATAGGTTCGTTATTTTGTTGCCATAACTGATAATTTGTGACATTGGAACTTGTGCTCCTACCTTTTTCATCATTCATAAAAGCCACTCTTTCCGGCTTTCTTGGTTGTTTTCCTGTATAGATTTGATAAGCTTTCTGGAAGTAAATCCTTTAAAATCCCGGATCAGCTCAGAAGGTTTTCCTTATGCTGATCGAAAGATTAGATGGATGTGGCTTGGCATTATATAATACCCAAAAATAATCATCCCTTTATTTTTTCTACAATAGTCTAACGCATCAATCACAATATCAAAATACTCTATTCTTGTAAAAAGATCTATCTAAAAAACCGTAGCAAAGCTTATAAAATAAGCTCCTTCTTTTTCGTGAAATTTGTATTTTCTGCTCATGAGCTTTATACTATTTTACTGTTGAGGACACGAGCGGGACGCTCGCGCCAGTAGGGGAAATTATAGTATGCAAACTTATCAAAACTTCTATATTTAAAATCTACTCTAAATCTGGAAATACATACTTCTTCAATTCGTTGTTATAATAAACATTAATAGAAGGAACTTCCATATTATGATTCTCGAAAAACCACTTTCTAAACATATAATACATACCTTCTGGTTGATAGTCACAAAAATTATAATCTAAGCTTTCTATTGAAAAGCATATTGGAGAAATTTTTACATATTGAACTACACTTTTCACTCCTTTTATTAAATATTTCAAAGAAGCATTATCAATAACTTTTTCGTTCATTTTTAAAAAAATTAAAGGATATACTTCATAAGTATCATTATCTTTTTCAAAATTTAGTAATTCTTTTATATTATAAAAGATTGCGATGCCCCAACTTGTTTTTAGTATTGTAAATCTGTTCATTATTTTTTAAATTGTAATTCTTTAAAGACACTTTTATCAAAATAGTGTTCATCACCCATCCTTTTTCTTTATTATTGCTTGCTGATTATAATCCGCGAGATCGGGAAAAATTTATTGATTTTATGAGAAAATGTAGTTGGGTTATAGCGAGGCTTTCTAAACTCCTGTTAAATTAATAAAATGCTCATTACCAAGACTTATTTTCTGTACATAAAAAATGCCCCTGAAAAGTGTGTAACTTTTTGGGGCAATCCAAAAACTGTGGATTTTTTATTGTTGCTCACGGATTATAAATCCGCGAGATCGGGTTCTTGGAAGTCTTTGAGGTGCCAGAGGATAATATTTATCCGTATCAAAAGAACTGAAATAAGTTTTTGTTAAGAATCAGATATATTTTCTATCATCTTTTTCAACTCTTCTAATTTTTCTAAAAGAATATCAAATGATTCTTCGGGATATTTATTGTTTATTAAATCTTTTGGACAATATGTATAATCCATTATGTTTTCAAATGGGTAATTCATTATATTTTTAATATCATTTAGACTTATATCTTTTTTGTCAGCGAGATTAATATATTCTTTGAAATAACATGCTCCAACTTCTACAATTCCAGACTCCCAAAACTGGATTGTTACAGATATCCAAGATGAAAAATTTAGACATAACCCACCCTTACCTAATATTGTAGGGACTAAATCTGTTAGTGTAGAATCCTCAAATTTAAATTTAGCTTCTAATTCTTTTTTTAATTGTGATAATACCGCTTTTATTTTTTCTTTCATTTATTATATTTATTTGGTTTTAAGTATTGGAGAAATATTCCTAATCCTTGGTGTTAACTCTCCTCCTTGTTTAAGTATTTTATTTATTAAGTATTTTTTTGGATTAGTTGGATGTATTGCTTGAAACCATTCATCGGTTCCGGCTTTCATTATATCTTTTGTTCTTACTTCGAATTGTGAATATACCCATCCTTGAGGAGCATCATTCCAACTTGTTGGTCCAGATTCAGCAGTAGAGAGAAATGTATGACCCGCAGTACCTGGTTCTTCAACTAAATAGCCAGCTTCCGCCATTATGTTATAACTTTCTCTTGGACACCAATGTCCAACCTTAATATATTGAACTCCGGCATCATAAAACAATATACCTTTAAATCCTCTAAAAAGATATCCTCCAGCTTCCGCCTCTATATAAAATCTCATCATTGAAGCACTTGGATCTGTTAAAGCGGGGCTTGGAAGCCTTTGAGGTGCCGGAGGATAATATTTATCAGTATCAAAAGAACTGAAATAAGTTTTAGGCTTCCCTGGAGAAGCAATCTGAGGAACATCATTTCCTCCCATTGAACTTGCGGACATTTGGCTTGGTCTTACCACAAATGATGTCTTACCATCTTCTGTAACAGTACGATTTCTATTAAGCTGAGTATAAGTTCCTTTAATATTAATGTAAGAACCTTCTTTTCCTAAACGCGTTAATTTTTCTCCGTTTTTCCCTTTGATTTCATCTTCTTGACTATCATGCCAGGACACATTTCCGAGCCTGTCTCTATACCAATCCTTTGGTCTTCCTCCGACTCTTTCACCCATCATCCCTGAAGGATCTGCATAGTTTACAGGATCGTTCCAGACGTAAGCATAGGGAGAACCCGTGATATCTACCAGTGGATCTACAGAAAGCCAGAAGCTTCGTTTAGGATCGTAATATCTTGCGCCATAGTAGTAATACCCTGTTGCAGCATCAAATTCTTTACTATTAAATTTATAAGGATTGTTGTAATCCTGATTAGAAAGCTCCATCAGCAGTTCGCCATACGGCATATACTCGTACCAGTTGGTTACTTTTCCTGCACTGTTTACCAAAATGGAAGCTCCGCTGAGATGATCCGGATGGATCCAGTACATTTCAGATTCTACCGGCTCTGGTGGCGTATAATTGAGCATACATTCATCATTTAAAAACTCGCTCCACATATCACAGATATTCTGCCCATTGGCAAGAGCATTAGCATACGCCTCCTTGAGCTTATTAAAACAGTCTATATTATGATCCTGATCGAAGATCATCAGTTGCTGTTCTATAATATAAGAACATACTGTAGGATCGCTGCTCCCTGAAACGGGTGGGGTATAGGTTCCCTGAGAATCTTGATTGCTTACCCAAACTGCCTGCGGGAGCCCTGCCTGTGCAATGATATCGTTCACCTCTTCCGAAAGCGCAATGGCAAGATCATCATATTCTCCTGTTAAATTAATCTTGAATCGGTGGGTAGGAACATTGCTTACACGGGTCGCTATTCTTTGGTTGCCCATGTAGTAATGTTTACTCATGGTTTTTTCACTCAATACAAGATATCCGCTCGGGTAGTAGATGAATGCTCCCATTTGGGTTGTTTCATCCGGATTGTTTCCGTTCACGTAAAGCTTTTTGGAAACGGCATCATTTTTAAGGATTCTTTCTCCTGCAGCATCATATACATAATAGTTAAGATTCTGTTTCTGGGTAACAACAGCCTTTAGCCTGTTTTCTTCATCCCAATACTGTTTTCTTAAATCCCCAGAGTATCCTTCATCTATTCCTGTAAGATTTCCGTTCAGGTCATAAGAAAAAGTTTCTTTTTTGATTACCGGAGATGCTATTGGTGCATTTCCGCAGTCCAGAGGAGACGTAAACATTTCGAACTTATCGTATTCTATAGCAGATACTGCATTAGGGTGGTTAGGATCATTATATTTATAATCTCCTATATCTCCTTCATTTTGCGGGAATTGACATGTTCCGTTATTCAGATACGTTTTGAGTTTAAAATCCTTTACACTCATATTTCCGGCGTCATTATACTTCATGTTTAAAGTATAATACTTGGTATTTTCTTGTCCTTTTGCTAAAATCTGTGCAGACTCAAGCCTTCCAAAAGGATCATAATTGAAGGTCTTTTCTGTAGCAATTGCCATATCCGTAGAAGGGTAATTGCCGGTCATTGGTGTGACTCCGTTAATATTAGCTACATTTCCGTTGCCATCAAATGAATACAGATTTCTACGGATATTTGTTCCTGTAGTATATAAAAGTGCCAGCTCTTTTGTTCTTCCCCAGGGATCATATTTATAATCCGTCTTTGTTCCGTTAGCTGCGCGATAAGAGGTCATCTGATCCCTGTTATCATATTTTAGAGAATAGATAATAGGATTTAATTTTATCTCTCCCGGCAGTTTGCTCTGGATGTTATCCAGCAATCCTGCCATATTATAATTATAGGTAACTTCTTCGGTATCCGGATAGGTAATTTTATTAATTCTTCCTAATGCATCATATACAAAGGACGTTTTAAACATTTTCGGTACATTATTCGGAGCCACCACCACACGGGTATTTTCTTTCACCTGACCTACAGGAGTATATTTAAATACCTGTGTTCCCGTTTTATCCTTCTGTTTTACCAGTCTTCCGGCGGCAAAATCTGCTGCTCCGGAAGTTCCGTATTCAAGAAACACCGAATGGGTAGGATAAATTACCGAAGTAAGCTGGTCATAGTTATATCTGTAATCGATTTGTTGGCCATTGGAATTCAGAACAGCAGATGCTGAACTGGTCATTTTTCCGCTCAGATCATATTTGAAAGTAGAAGTCCCGGCATCCGGCTGTTCCACAGAAACTTTTCTGCCCAACATATCATAAACATATTTGGTTGGGTGATATCCTGTATCATCTATTTCAGTAAGCTGTCCTAATAAATCATATCCATAGCTTGTCCACAGATCCGTACCGCCTCCGGTTTGTTTGTTCGAAGTCGTTCTTCCTTTTTCATCCGTATAAGAGATTGTGGTATTCCCTAACGGACTCTGCGTTCTTGTGGAGAATTGGGTAAGCCCGCTTCTGTCACTTCCAAATTCATAAAATATTTTTGTCACCAGATTTTGCGCTCCCGCATTAGTAGTAACACTGTTTTGTGTAATACTCACAGGACGATCAAGATCATCATACGAGGTAGTGGTATACGTCTGTGCTGCCTGATCTTCAGAAGTCAGATAATCATCGAATGTTCTCAGAGAAGTCATAATATTTGTTCCCGTAGTAACTTTATCTCTGATAATGGTTTTCACCGGTCTTCCCAGCTTGTCTTTGATCTGATAGATATTGTTGGCAAAATAGTATGTTCCGTTCTCTTTTTTAAAGAGCTTTTTCATCATTAACCCAGATCCCCAGGCATCACTGAAAAGGCTGCTGAAATAATTATCTGTAGGAACATTCCCGTTAACGGAAGGTGCTTTTCTCTCGGTAACTGCTACCGGCATTACATCCAATGGATAATAATACATTTTTACTGTCCAGTCTCCATCCAATGGTGAACGGTACTGAGTAAGTCTTCCGAAACCGTCATACTTATACTCGGCGGTTACTCCGTTAATATCCGTTACGACAGTCGGAACCCCAAACAGATAATTGCTGTCATACTGGGTAGAAGATGTATAACCGTATGCATCAGTAGTTTGCAGCAGATAGGTGTGATAAACCGGATCATACGAATAAGAATAAAACATTCGCTGCATATTTGCTGATGCCGGCTGGGTAACCTTGGTAAGATTACCATAAGTATCATATTCCATATCAAAGTCTGCGGTTTCCGTTCCCAGATACTTCTTAATCTTTTTAATATTTTGAGCATCATCCTGTTCTGTTATATTTTTTCTTACCAACTGACCGCCTGCAGTAATGGTCTGTTCTGAAGGAATCCCCACAATATTTTTAACTCCCGGACTATGATAAGAAACGTTCATCTTAACGTCATCCAGAACATTGCTCATCGATACCCCTCTGTCCGTAGACTGAGTAACACTTCCATACTTATCATAAGAATCAATTGTTTTGATCGTACTTTTGCTATGACTGTTTCCTCCGGCATATTCTGTAAACGAGGATTCTGTCTTGTACAGTAAAGGAATGATTCTTCCAATATCTTTGTACTGAGGTTCAGTCTGGTTTTCCGTAAGCTGATATCCGGAAGAAGAACTTTGATCAAAATAACGGTAGGTATTTTTTGTTTCTGAACGTTTTCTGTTCTGGCTGTCCAAAAGATAAGTAGAACGAACCAGTCCTTTCTTATAGAAGTACTGTCTTACTTTGGTATCATTGTAGTTAACAAAGAAATTACTTTCATTTCCTGTGTAATCTGTTTCATATTCGGTAACGTGGGTCTGATGAAGCGTCAGATCATTATATACTTTGGTCTTGATGACTCCAAATCCTAAGAACTCTCTTTCCCTTCTGTCATGCACTCCTTTTTCATATTCAAACCCGAATATTTCTCTTGGTTTTACTTTCTGTGGATCGTTAATTCCGTTAGGAAACTGCAATGTAGTATCTAATGGTCTGAAATTCCATAGGGTAACTCCGGTCATTACTGTTTTTGAAAATGGCATTTGATACGTTCCGCCCACTAAAGAACCTAAATTTCCATCTTCATTAACGTAATTATAATCCATTTGTATAGCACCCTGAAGAGGATTTTCTATACGAAGCAATAAATTCGCCTTTGCCAGATTATTATGATAGTAGGTTAATTCTGTGTCTTTATTAGAAATCAGTAAGTCAGGATATCCGTCCCCATCAAAATCACGTAAATCAACTTCCTGTTTGTTAACCGATTTATCTGTACTGAAACCTCCCGATAAACATATCTTTAGTCCAAGACACGCACATAATGTTCCGAAAAAGTTAGACCCTGAAGAATTCTGTTTATTATCCAGGCTGAAATCTTTATTAAAATTATTGGGAGATAAAAATGATGTTCCATTGTTCATCCAGATTTCATAAGTATTCCCGTTTTTAACTATTTTATCAGCTTGCCCATCGCCATTAACGTCAATCAGTCCTGTCTTTGCCGTTGAGTTTGATTTGGAAAGTCCAACACCTCCTGCCCAGCTTCCGTTTGCCATACTGTATCCTCCGCCTCCGGAAACTGCAAAAGAATCATTTTTAGAAATATCGGAAACACTCCAGCCGTAAGGATCATAAACAAAGCCACTGCCGTTATTGAGATATACATTTCCTTCCGAAACATAATCCATGAGACCATCACCATTCATATCTGCCCAGACTCCGTTACCTTGTCCCCAAGCTTTTCCTATGGTTAAATTCACTCCTATTCCCAATGCAAATGAAGAAGAACCGGTATGCAAATCTTTCTCACCACCTATATTGAAGAATATTCCTGTATTACTGCTGAATTTTGCAATAGAAGGGGATGCTGAAAGTCCCGCTCCTAAGATCCATCCTTTGCTTTTGATTTCTTTTTTATCGATTCCGGATACAGTAGAGAGCTGTCCTAAAATATTGGTCTTCTGAAAGTAAGTCCCGGAAATAATATCGGGATACTGATCCCCATTAAAGTCCTGAAAATAATCCGCTGTTTTATCATTAGAAAATCCGGCATGTCCGCTGATTCCGAGCCATGGAGTAATCGATCCCGCTGCATATAAATGCAATCCATCGGATTTGGAACGGAGAATAATTCCTCGGGGATTTGGAACGGCAAATACAGGCGTTTGGGTAACGGTCTGACCTCCTGTACTTACCCCTAGCATAAAAGGTTGTAGGTAATCACCGGTTAATTCTGCAGATTCCAAAGGAGAAACATAAGCATATTTTTCTGCATCCAGTGCCAAAGGAGTAAAATATCGATTGCTATTCTGCTGGGATATATAATTAATCATACAGGTAGTATAATCCGGAGCTGAAGGATTACATGGTGATGAACCGCCCGGAGGAGGAACGGTACTTACAGGATTGACGGTAAATTCATTTTCCCGGATCGGCTGTCCAGCATACTTAGAACCATTATAGGTAAATCCTCCCCATCCCTGATATATCAGTCCTGTGTTGGTATTGTAGTGAGTATTATTAGAGCGATATGCCCAAACATCAACCTTAGCAACAGTATTGGAATTACTAGTATTTAATGGAATGGATGGATTTAAAGAAGCTATCTTTTTTGCTACATCATAATCTGTACTATGAATTTCAAAAACAACCTTTGCTGTAGTAATAAAACTATCATAATCGCTCATTTGAATAGGGTAATCACAGTTATAATTATTATAACAAACCGAAATCAATGGAGCCGGCATTATATTATTTACAACATTTACCTTTTTTTTGAAAGTGTAATAAGTACCATTAGTTAGCTGTGCCTTAATTGAAAAGGTAACTTGAGCATTATGATTTGTTGAAAGGTTTAAATTTATATTTTGTCCTATACTAGAAGCTCCGAAAGGGGCAAAATTAGCCCATCCGTCACTTTGAAATAAGTAATCATTGGATACCTTAGGTAAATTATTGGTAAGTCTTTCTGAATAAGGATTATATTGTACCAATGCTTTTACTGCTGTGGTATCGGTATCTGACATTACGGTCATATCGGGTCTCCATTTGATCTTTTCCCACGAAACATTCGTATCTGAAGAAACATCAAAGTGTAACATGGTCATGGTAGAATCTGACGGATTTTGGTTAACCAGAATATTCGAGATATCCGAATTGGGAACCAGATTACTCGTTTCCGTAACGGAATTTAAGTTTGCCCCTTTTGGCAATTTGTGGTGATAAATTAATGTGGAAGGTGGAATAACCCCTGTTGTATCTGAAATAGACTGAACCGATTTGTAAATTTTAAAATCAACATCATCTGTGAAAGTCTCATTAGCAAGGGTTCCCCAAGTAATTTTTACTTTGCTTTTATCGCCTACAACATTATCCTTTTTGCTGGAAGCCAAGTAATGAGTGGAAGAATTGAATTTAAAATAATTATTGTTATTGGCATCTTTTAACGCCAGATTGGTAACACCCGGAACAGACGTATATTCAATATTAGTATTTACATTAATTTTATCTCCGTCGGGACCGGTTTTTGAAGAGGCAATTATAAAAATCCTCTGTCCCTTCTCCACGTGGGTACCCGCTGAAAGGTTTTGTGTCTGTCCGGAATTGGATAATGTAACCACAGAAGAAATCAGGGTAGAATTAGAAGGCGAAAATGCTGAATTGTCTTCATTTGCTTTTGTCATTCCCCCTTTTTCAATCCAGACATCTACTCCGTCCTGAGAATTCTGTGACAACGACATACTGTTGTTAATTTGGATATCTCCGGTAACAGGTGCTTCCCACATTCTTACAATATTTGCAAGGGAAGAGGTAATCTGAGTTGTATTAATAGTATCCATAACAGCAGGACTTCCTTCCAGAATGGCATTAGGAGTTTCTTCCGTTACATTTACAGTAGTGGAAGAAGTCTGTGACTTAAATTGAGGAGCGCCGTTTCTTATTTTACCAAAGAAAACTTCTCCATAGTTAACCATATCAACCAGTCCGTCTCCGTTGACATCTGAAAAATAGGTAGGGGAGTTGCTGTTACCCCAAGAGTAATTAAAGCCTACCACTCCTCTTCTGAAGGAATATTCTAATCCTAAAGTTGTATTATAGGCATTGTGCCGGGTTATAGGAGTTTCACTTGGAAGCCCTATGGATGAATATACACTGCCAAATGAATTTTTTCCGTTTTTTCGAAAGCCGATTACCCCGTTTGAAGCATAAAAGGCTTTATCCAGCAAGCCGTCTCCATCCATATCGATAAGCTGGTTTTTTCCATATGATCTGTTGTCGTCATAGCTTCCGGTAATTCCGATCGTCCCTTTCTTATTTGATCCCACCAAAACGCAAAATCCCCAGCCAAAGCTTAAAGAGCCTCTTATATTTTTATTCTTCGCATAGCTCCCCCCAATAAAGCTGGTGTTCCCTCCTGAAAAAGAACCGACATCGCTATTATCTTTTGGAGTATTGTAAACTTTTGTAGGAAATTTATCAAAAATCCCTACCGAAGTATTATAAGTTAGGACATGTTTATTGAATACATTTCCATTCCCATCCTTTTGGATGATCTCTTTTAATAGTCTTTTGGAGAACTGGCCTAACAAAGTATTATCCAGCTGATACTCTCTGATTACGGTATTTGCTCTTTTTACCGTAATTTTTCTTAGTATTTTGGGATCGGATAGCTTTACCCCCAATTTATTATTGATAATCATATCAGGTCTTACCCCCGGCTCATTTTCAAAATCAATAAAGGTATTATTGCTGTAAGCAATTCGGGAAAGATATTTGTTTTTCCCTCCTCCGTCATACGTATCGGTATACGTATACGTTATGGTATTCCCGAATCGGTCGGTAACTTTGGTTAAATACCATTTAACAATATTTCCTGAGGTATTATTGCCCGGATTATTGGTTAATATATCCTGATATTCCTTTTTGGTTCCGCTGCCGTCAAGGATTTCCCAGGTGTATGCTCCGGGAGAATTTCCTTTACGGATAATTTTATAGCCTTCTTTTATCCCATTCCGATAATAAAAAGATCTGTCAGCTGCTCTTGTTTCTGCATAGGGTACCTTATTGGGCAGATAGTCATCTTTAAACACCAGCTGCTCACCGGCAATGGTATAAATTTCAGATTCATTGGTGCTGCTGAATGTAGGAACTCCCCAACGTGTATCAAGATCAATGGTTTCCACGGGGATATCCCATCCCGTTCCGGCCCATCCAAATTTAT
>NZ_JBBCQL010000037.1:0-27356 GCF_037149975.1 Chryseobacterium sp. VD8
GATGTAAAATTGAAATATCGGACGAAAGAGAAGAACTGCTGGAAACTGGCGGCGGCTTGGTTTTTGCAAGAAAATTTCTCGATCATGGGGAAGACTTTCTAATCATGAATGCAGATATTCTTACCAATATTAATATCACAGAATTTGTAAAATACCATAAAAAGATAAAAGATTTTGCTACTTTAGCTGTATCGGACAGAGAGAGTTCGAGAAAACTGCTTTTCAACGATGATATGGTGTTAAGAGGCTGGCTGAATGTACAGACCGGCGAACAGAGACTTGCTGAGTTTAACAAGGGATTTAAAACTCTGGCTTTCAGCGGTGTTCATTGTATTAATCCCGTTATCTTTGAAAAGATAAAAAGAACAGGTAAATTTTCTGTAATGGAAGAATATCTGGATCTTATGCAGACGGAGCATATTCATGGTTTTCTGCACGACAGCATTTTAATTGATGTCGGCAGGCCGGAATCTGTAACGGAAGCCGAAAAACATTTTAAATAATTGTACAATGGGAATTGAAGGAACGAGAGATGAAAGTCTGGTAAATCCTGAATTGGATAGTAACGAAACAAAACTACAAAACAGTCTCCGGCAAAAAACCTGGGACGAAACCATTACAAAAGACAGCTGGATGGTTTTCAAGGTGATGGCAGAATTTGTGGACGGTTATGAAAAACTGGCTAAAATTGGTCCGTGTGTTTCTATTTTCGGATCGGCGAGATTAAAACCTCAAAGCAAATACTACAAAATGGCGGTAGAAATTGCGGAGAAAATTACAAAACTAGGATTCGGAATTATCACCGGAGGTGGTCCCGGAATTATGGAAGCAGGAAATAAAGGAGCTTTTAATACTCAGGGAAAATCAATCGGTCTAAATATCGATCTGCCTTTTGAACAGCATTTTAATCCCTACATCAATAAATCATATTCGATGAATTTCGATTATTTTTTTGTAAGAAAGGTAATGTTTGTAAAATATTCTCAGGGATTTATCGTAATGCCGGGAGGATTTGGAACACTGGATGAGCTTACGGAAGCTTTAACGCTGATTCAAACTAATAAAATAGGAAGATTTCCCATCGTTCTGGTAGGTTCGGAATTCTGGAACGGATTACTGGATTGGTTTCAGACCACTTTACTGAAAGAAAAGATGATCCATGAAGAAGACCTTGAACTTTACAGAGTGGTAGACAGCGCGGATGAAGCGGTTGCACACATTAAGGCTTTTTATGATAAGTATTCTGTAAATGTGAATTTTTAATTGGCATATTATTTGTGACTTAAAACTAACAATCATGATTGTAAATTTATTATCTAAGATGAAAAAAATTTTATCTATATCAGGAATTTTAGCACTTTTTGTGCTATTGAGTTTCACGTATGTAGACTTTTTCTCTTCAATGACTAAGGTGGATTATATTGATGGAAGCAAAACATTGAAGTTCACTACAAAAATGAATACAAATCACATTTCCGATGCTATAAAAATTAACCCGAATACGGCAGGATTTGAAGCAGAAGTTAAAAAGTATGTAAACAATAATTTTGATGTGTATGTCAATGGCTCACCGAAAACAATTACATTTACGGGAAGTCAGGTAAGCGGAGAAACAGTATGGGTATATTTTGAAACGGGAGGCGTTTCGGATATCAATACCTTAAGAATAAAGAATACAATCCTTTTAAGTGCTTTTCCAAAGCAGATTAACCTTGTTAATATTGCGTATCAGGGAATTCAGAAAACAATGAATTTCCAACGCGGAAAAGAAGTAAATGAAGTATCTTTTTAAAGACAATGAAATTAACAACGAAACCATCGCAAAAGCGGTGGTTTTTGTTTGAGCTATATTCATTTATTGTTCCCAATAAAATCCGGTTGTCCAGTGCATTGCATTTAATTCCACTTCATCATGAATAAAATCGTCCGGGAAATCTTTAAACCCAGATTTATTTTTTAATTCATTCATCACCATTTGAGCTTTTTCATAGCCTGAAAATATTCCGATAAATCTTTCATCATCCAAATAGGTATTCAGAGTACAAGTATGGCTCAGGCAAAAAACAGAGTCTATTCCCAACTCTTTTACCGATACTATACTTGCATCAACCTCATCTCCCGATTCCAGATAATCACGTCCTGTCTCTCCTATAGTTTCTGTAAACCCATCCTGCCAATGAACTTTATCTAAAATATATTTTTGAATTACAAAGCATTCCGGAAATATTTTAAAACCCGGTAATTGAACAGCCTTACTCTTTACTTTTTGCAGTTCTTCTAAATTCTTAAAATATCCTAACCTTTTAGATTCTGTATGGGAATCATCTGTATACGTATGGTCTAAAACATAAACAAAATACTGCATATTCTATAAAAGTTTTGGCAAAAATAAAAAGGCTGCCTAAAAAGACAGCCTTTATACTATTTAAATTTTCAAAATTCTTATTGAACCTGAATGTTATCCAACTGGATTGTAGTAGTAACACCACTTCCGTTTCCTGTGTATTCGAATAATACAAATCCGTTACCCGTTAAAGAAGTCGGGAAAGTGTACATTCCTGCAGGAGCAATTGTTCCATAAGCGCCTGTAGGAGCCTGTGGAATTGTAAATGCAGAAGTAATATCTGTTTTGGTAGCCTGAGTAATATCTCCAAGAGGAGTATAATTGGTTGTATAATATACTTTTAAAGCATTACCGTTAAAGAATCCTACATTTACGTCAAATTTCAGTGTGTTTGCTGCTGTAAAATCAACAGGTACTGCAAAATAAGTTACGTAAGGACCAGTTCCTGAATTAGCTCCCAACTGGATGTATTTGTTTCCGCTGAAAGTTTTTAATTGCCAATATCTGTTTCCTAGAAGCGGATCGTTTACATATTTAGGAAATACTTCAAGGTTAGCCGGAGATGTAGCATAACTTTCAAAGTTTTCAAGGAAAGCTCCTGAATAAGTAATTGCAGTTCCTCCTTTCGGCGGTGTAGCATCTACTCTTGTTCCTTTGAAGTTAATATCATTTGTATTTCTGATCAGCATCTGCCAAGTTGTATTATAACGGCTTACTACAAAAGTAATATCCCCGTTTCCTGTTGGCAATGTTTTAGATCCTTCAGAGAAGAAACCTGAATTTCTTAAAGTTACACTGTTTCCGGAAGCATCTTCCAAAGTTCTGTCTGTATCTACTCCTGCTCCTGCCACATAATCGATAAATGTTTTAGCAGTAGGATAAATATCTGCAATGGTAAACTGTGTATTAGCAACTTTTACCAATGTATTGATATACTGGTCACTTTTTGCAGCAGCAAGGTTTGGTAATTCTAAAGGTTTGATCGTAACCACCTCAAGACCATTCCCGTTACAAACTCCTGAAACATATCTGCTTAATAAAGAAGCAGGCACTCTTCCGATTGAATACGTAGGATCTACAGAACCGATTTTTACAGTCCCTCTGTCTAAACCTAATCTTAAACCTTTCGCATTAATTCTGATGTGCGCACCTACAGGAAAATCTGCATAGTTGCTGGATCTGTCAACCTCAATTTGTAAACCTGCAGTCGGATTTTCCGGCTTATCCTGGAAAGAAATTGTTTTATAGAAGTTTCCGTTTTCGTCTGAAGAAACTACATAACCATCAAAAATCTGGTCGTTTGAAATTAAAACATATCCTGTAGAGGGAGCCTGAGCTTTGAAAGCAGCCAAAGTCATTGTAGGAGCCGGGAATTTATTCTCACACTTGATTGGCGGAGTTTCCCACTCGTCTTTCTGAACACAAGATGTAATAGAAATCGCCGCAAATGCAACTCCTGCTACTAAACTTAAGTATTTCTTTATTGTCATTTTATTAATTTTTAGAATAATTAGTGAATTGATATTAAAATCTGAACTGTAAATTTACAAAATATGATCTTCCCTGAGTGTACCAGTATTTTGGTGCAAACAAAGTGTATTCTCTATTCAAATCCTGAGAAAAGGTAGGATACACCGCATTTCTTGTTTGTTCAAATCCTCCTGTAATATATTTTCTGTTATTTAAAATATTATTAACTGTAGCAGAAATTAAGACATAGTATTTACCGATTACCCAAGATTTTCCTGCATTCGCATTCAGAAAGAATGACGAAGGCAATTTGTTTGGCTGAAGTACTTTTCTAAGATCACTATCTGTAAGCCCGTAATATGGAGTTCCTGTAACATTGTTCTGAACAAACGATTCTGTTCTCACCAAAGCTGCAGGATCTAAATAATTTTCATCAAAATAATTCCAGTTGGCACCTACCCACCAGTATTTCGGGTTGTTGTAACGGAAACCTACCGAGTAAGCCTGTTGAGGAGTTCCTCCCTGACGATAATTATTGATATATGCTTTTCCAAGATCTACATACGGAAGACCGTTTGCAAAAACACCTACTGCATCTGACGCAAAATAAGTTTTTGGATCATTCTTATAAGTATACTGTCCGATGCTTGCTAAACCTTGTAATGATAATGTTGGTAACACTTTAACATCAACCCCAAGTTCAACTCCCATATTTCTCTTCTTAACATCCGTCATTACCTGAGATACGAAAGCACTCTGAACATTGGTCTGGTTACCATCTGCATCCACACTATTTAATGGAATACCGTCTGCAAAGAATCTCTGAACTGTTGTTTCATTGTCTGTATCAACCAAATAACCTGTTAATCTTAGTTTTAAGAAAGGAGAAGAAATAACATAACTAAGGTCATTTGCATTTACCGTCATGCTCTTCACGTTGGGTGCTACAGATCCGTTTACTCTTGGATTTACAAATAAATCTTCCAGATAAGGGGCCTGATTATAATACGCTCCGTTATAAACAAAGAAGTTTCTACCGTTCAGTCTGTAAACGATCTGTCCTTTCAGACCGTAGTTCCAGTAGTTATAATCCATCCCTTTTCCATAAGAATCTTTGTATAAGTAATGATTGAAAAGGCCTTCTCTGTTTGAAGAAGAATATCCTGCCAATGCAGATACGAATACATCAAAAGCTCCCGCTGTGAATCTTACACCAGGATTTACTTTTACTTCCTGTCTTCTGAAAATGTAGTCGTAAGTCATTTTATCACCTACTTTTTTCGTTACATTTTCTTCACCCTGATTGTATAATCCTGATTTTCCGGGCTGGTTTGTTGCTGCAAACGGGTCTCTGTTCAGTACAAAATCAGCACCTAAAAGATCGTTTACTTCTCTGTACTGCTCAGAACGGTAATTCTGATAAGATACGTTTAATAAGAATTTCGTATTATCATTAAAGTTGTGAACAAAGTGAGTAGAAGCATTCCAGATTTTATCATCACTTACATCGTTTACCAAATAATATAATGCTCTTTTACCAGTCTGCCCATAATAGGTTCCTGCAGGCTGCTGCATATTTCTCTGGTATAATCTGTCCCAGTTAAGCTGTGTAAAGTTCGGATCATTGGAAGTCCATCCGTTCATTGCAGCCTGAAAAGCCTGCTGAGCTGTTGTTCCTGTTACTCCTGTAGGAAGAGTTACAGAAGCATTAGGATCTAAAGAATCGTAATAACTTGGTAAGTTTCTGTAGTATGTAGGAGATGGATTCTGTACATTCTGCCAGTCCAGACGAGAACCTTTGTCTTTTCCGAATTGATAAGATACAGAAGTCCAAAGCGTATTGTTTTTATTGATTTTCCAGAAATCCTGAATCTGGAAGATCGGCTGGAATCCTTTTCTTACTCTTTCACTTCTCTGCTCTCCGTCCTGATATCCCCAATAAGAATTGTAATGAACACCTCTGTAGTTGTATACTTCCTGAGTACTTGGGCTTGCAGTAGATCTTCTGTAAGGTGCACCGATGAAATTAAACGTCATCGTATGCTTATCATTAAACTTCTTTTCAATTCCTAAATAAGCTCCGTAAGCATCATAGAACGTTCCTTCCTGAATACCTTCTTTCGCCCATCTTCTTGCTCCCATTGCAGTAAATGCCCATCCGCTCTTACTCATTCCTGAGCTGTATCTTAGAGATGTTCTGTTTCTGTAATTTCTGTTGGTTAAAGACTGAGTAAACTGAAATCCTTTTCGGTATTCACTCGCTTTAGTATTTTTATAAACCACAGAACTGTTTCCTCCAAACGCATATTCAGAAGGTGAATGATTTGAAGAAATTTCCGGGTATCTTGTAATTTCGTTAAGTCCTCCCCAGTTTCCAAAATCCACATTACCGTTATCAGACTTGATCATGGAAACACCATTTAACATAGTTTCTCCAAATCTTCCATCGATTCCTCTTGGGCGGAACCAATAAAATCCTAAATCAAACGCTGCGATTCTGCTGAAAATGTCCTGAGATGACTGTAGTAAACCGACTGTAGAAGCCTGTCCGCTGTTGCTATCCTCATCGTCTCCATCACTGTCAATGATTGCTAAACCTTGATCCGCGCTTGTAAGTGCAGAATATAGGGTAATAGTCCCTAAATCCTTTTTCTTCTCACTGTCCATTACATCGAACTCCATTACTTTGGTTTCGTAATTCGGTTTTGTAATCACAATTTGGTAATGCCCCGGCTTTAGGTCTACAAACTGGAAGTATCCGATTTTGTCAGCCGTTACATCATTGTCATTCCCTTTAAGATCTACTTCTGCCCTTTCAACGGGTTTTCCTTCGGCATCTTTTAAATATGCAGAGACCGTAGTCTGTGCAAAATAGTATGATGCTGGAAGTAAAGTAAATAAAGAGACTAATGATAGTTTTTTAATCATGAGTATATTTATTTTTTAAATACTTTTCTTATTAATTCTCAACAGTTTAAAAGTTGGGGACGCAAATTTAGTCAATTTTTAGAATTTACAACTTTTTTTACGTTATTTTTTCTTAACATTGCAAGCTTTTAAGAATCATTATAAATAAAAACGTAAATACCACATTTTAAATTTACAAATATTTAAAATAGCGGGAAGTTAAAAAAAAGTAAATTTGCAGATTAAATAATATTAATAATAACTCTAAGAGAATGAAGAAATTTTTGAGTTTTTTTGCCATCATTTTTTCGATAATGGCATTTTCACAACAGCAGGGTAAACTGAGAAAAGTGGCCACTGTAGGTTTTTTGAATGTGGAAAACCTTTGGGACACGATTCGCTCAGCAGATTATATCGACGGAACTAAAGACATTAAAAATCCAGCTTTTCACAGAAGCATTCCATTGGATTCCATTAAGTTTTTAGAAGCGGAAAAGTATGACGGACCGTGGAGCGACGGCGCTTTAATCGGGAAAAAAGTCGTAAGATACCAAGGAGGTTCAGAAGAATTTACTCCAAAAAGCGCTAAAAACTACAACACCAAAGTTTACAAGACAAAATTAGCAAATGAAGCTAAAGTAATTTCTGAAATGGGAGCACAGTATACCAAAACAGCTCCTGCAGTAGTAGGTTTAATTGAGGTTGAAAACAGACAGGTTATTCAGGATCTTATTAATGAACCGGCACTGAAGAAATATGATTACGGAATCATCCATTACAATTCTTACGATTACAGAGGAATTGATGTGGCTTTGATTTATCAGAAAAGAAGATTCACTCCAACAAATTCTTTGAAAAAAGAACTGAAAGTTTTCGGTGATGACGGAAAAAGAGAATATACAAGAGATATCCTGGTTGTTACAGGCTTCCTTGATAATGAGAAAGTGGCATTCTTCATGAATCACTGGCCTTCAAGAAGAGGAGGTGAAGCTATTTCCCTGCCAAAAAGAAATGCAGCAGCAGCTTTACTAAAACAGCAGATGGACAGTGTAAGAGCTGCAGATCCTTCTACTAAATTATTTGCCATGGGAGACTTTAACGATGATCCTGTAAGTTCAAGCTTAAAAAATTATCTGAAAGCACAGCCAAGTCCGAAAGATTTAAGTGATGCCAATCCTTATCTTAACCTAATGTATCCTCTGTACAAAAAAGGAGTTGCTTCATTAGCGTATCAGGACGCACCCAACTTATTTGACCAGATCATTGTTTCTAAAAATTTAATTCAGGATCAGGTTACAAAAGATTATTCGGTTTATAAGGCTGAAATTTTTGCTCCGGCTTACTTAGTGAATAAAGAAGGAAATTATAAAGGATATCCTTTCCGATCGTGGAACGGCGACCAGTTTACCGGCGGTTACAGCGACCACTTTCCGGCATTTGTAGTCCTCCAGAAAGAACCATAAAAATATAAGGCACTCAGATTGAGTGTCTTTTTTTTGTAAATTTATAAGATGAAAAATTTAGTTTTACTGTTAACACTTTCTTTATTTTCATTCAATTGTTCTGCACAGAGCAATCCTAAGAATGAAAAAGAAAAGTCGGAAATGAAACCATCAAAAAATGATGATGGCGAATGGGATCTTACGGTAATCGATACTCAGTTTGACTATTTTCTGAATGCGGTTGCAAAGCCAATCAGCCAATATTCTGAATCTTATCTAAAGAACAGAAATACTTTTCTTGTTACAGAATGGAATTCGTATTACAATTCCGGACGATACAGAAACGTCATTGAATCCTCGATTGATTATGATCCGAAGGAAAAATACGGTATTAAATTCGAATACAAACTGTATCAGGTTTTTGCATACGTAAACTGGAAATACGGTCTGAAAATGAACGGACTTTCTGGAAGTGACACCACAAGATATTAAAAAAGGTTCAGAGCAATTCTGAACCTTTTTTTTATAAACCGTTGAAAATTATTTGTTGAATAATTCTTCTACTTTATCCCAGTTTACTACTTCGAAAAATGCTGAAACATAATCAGGTCTTCTGTTTTGGTAATTTAAATAATAAGCATGTTCCCAAACATCAAGTCCTAAAACCGGAGTTCCTTTTACGTCTGCAACCGGCATTAACGGGTTATCCTGATTCGGAGTTGAAGAAACAGTAACGGAACCGTCAGCGTTTTTTACCAGCCAAGCCCATCCTGAACCGAATCTTGTTTTAGCAGCATCAGAAAAATCGGTCTTGAATTTTTCGAAACCACCGTAAGCTTCAATAGCAGCTTTTACGTTTCCTACCGGTTCTTTGCTTCCGCCCGGAGTTAAAATTTCCCAGAATAAAGTGTGGTTAAAGTGTCCTCCTCCATTGTTTCTTACCGCTGGTTTATCAGTTCCTGTCTGGCAGATTTCTTCGATAGTTTTTCCTTCAAGATCAGTTCCTTTGATCGCATTATTTAAATTGTCTACGTATGCTTGATGATGTTTTGTATGGTGGATTTCCATTGTTCTTGCATCAATTGTCGGCTCCAATGCATCGTAAGCATATCCTAGTTTTGGTAATTCAAATGACATAATTTTATTTTTAATGTTATTACCCAAATTTAGCCATTATTTAATCTATATTCAAAAAATGGGGATTACTTTAATAAATCTTTAACATTGATATATTGATTTAGAATGAATTAAATTTTCATGGTAAGAAAATCTAATGACGGAAGCTCATCAATTTTGAAAAATTTATTTGAATTAAAGTTGATAACAAATCAAAGGATTTAACAAGAATTTTCCCAAATTTTATTTTAATCTTTCAGTAAACTCTTTCAGTATCAAAGATTTTGTGGATTCAATGAAGTATTGAAATATCATACAAAAACCCTAGCCTCGATTGCAGCAATTGTCTGAGCTCATTTAATGATTTCGGCGGCGGCTTTGCCGCCGCCGAAATCATTAAATAGCGAGTGCGGAAAGCGAGATAAAGCTCCAAAAGAATAATTTAATTTCAAACTAAAAACGAAAAAGCACGAACATTAAACGTCCGTGCTTTCTCTTAACAAATTAAATTCAATTTATTTATTCATCGACATCAGGAATTCTTCGTTATTCAAAGTACCTTTGATGTTTTTGTCAACAAATTCCATTGCTTCAATTGGATTCATTTCAGAAAGGTATTTTCTAAGAATCCACATTCTCTGAGATGTTACCTCATCCAGAAGCAGATCGTCTCTACGGGTACTTGAAGCTACCAAATCAATAGCAGGATAAATTCTTCTGTTGGCAATTTTTCTGTCTAACTGAAGCTCCATGTTTCCAGTACCTTTAAATTCTTCAAAGATTACCTCATCCATTTTAGAACCCGTATCAATAAGAGCCGTTGCAATGATCGTTAGAGAACCTCCTCCTTCAATCTTTCTCGCTGCTCCGAAGAATCTTTTCGGTTTATGGAGTGCATTTGCATCAACACCTCCCGATAAAACCTTTCCGGAAGCAGGCGTTACGGTGTTATAAGCTCTTGCCAGTCTGGTAATGGAGTCTAATAAAATCACTACATCATGACCGCATTCCACCATTCTTTGTGCTTTCGCCAGAACAAGGTTAGCCACTTTTACGTGCTTTTCTGCCGCTTCATCAAAGGTAGATGCAATCACTTCTGCATTTACGCTTCTTTCCATATCGGTAACTTCTTCCGGACGTTCGTCAATCAGAAGAACCATCATATACACTTCCGGGTGATTGGCAGCGATAGAATTGGCAATATCTTTCAGCAACATCGTTTTACCGGTTTTTGGCTGTGCTACGATCATTGCTCTCTGTCCTTTTCCGATTGGTGCAAAAAGATCCACCACTCTTGTAGAAATCGTAGAGCCTTTTCCGGCAAGGTTGAATTTCTCCTGTGGGAAAAGCGGGGTTAAATATTCAAAAGCAACACGGTCTTTAATAAAAGCAAGATCGCGTCCGTTAACTTCTGTTGGTCTTAACAAAGAGAAGTATTTTTCGCCTTCTTTCGGTAATCTTACAATTCCTTTTACAGTGTCTCCGGTTTTCAGACCAAAATTTCTGATCTGCGCCGTAGAAACATATACGTCATCGGGAGAAGAAATATAACTAAAGTCTGAAGAACGTAAAAATCCGTAATTGTCGGGTAAAATTTCCAGAACTCCTTCAATACTTACCATTCCGTCGAAACTGAATTCCTTTTTAGGAGCTTCGTGCTGTTCCTCCGCTCTTTCAGAATGCTGCTGTTGCTGCTTATTCTGATGCTGGTTTTGGTTTTGATTCGGGTTTTGGTTATGATTTTGATTTCTATGCTGGTTTCCGTTGTTGTTCGGATTGTTGTTTTGTCCTTTTGGGGATCTAGCCTGATGTTGAGGGGAATTATTCGGCTTTTCTTCTGCTGGAGCAGATTCTTGAGATTCTGTGTTTTTTGGAGCTTCTGTTTTTTCCTGAGGCGCTTCTGCGTTGGCTGTATTGGCAGGAGAAACTCTTTTCCTCTTTTTCTTAGTCTGCGCTACTGCAGTCTGTTCTTCTGGTGCTGCTGTAGGTTCTGTTTTTGTTTCTTCAGCTTTAGGTTCTTCGGAAACGGGTTCTTTCACCTCTGCTTCAGTTTTTTCCTCTGCTTTAGGTTTTGTTTCTTCCGCAGGTTTCGCTTCAGCTTTTGTTTTAGCTGCCGTTTTTTTAGGAGCAGCTTTTCTGGCAGGAGCCTTCGCAGGTTTTTCTGCCGGTTTTTCCTCAGTATTCATACTGGTTTCAGTAGCGTTGAAATATTCTTTTGCTACTTTTGGATTGGAGGCCTGAAAGTCAAGAATTGCAAAGATTTTGTCATTTTCAGTGCTGTTTCTTGCCACTTTAACGCCCAAATCCTTTAAGATTTTAGTCAGTTCCGTTACGGATTTTGACCTTAACGTTTCAATGTTAAACATATTTAGTGTAAAAAATGTAATTAATTGTGAATAAGAAAAGTAAGTCAGGTGACTGTTGTTTTCAAGTACATTCGTATAATGCAAATCTACACTTATTTTTGAATTGTGCAAAATTTATATTACTTTTGCGTAGAATTTAATATTCAATGCTACAAAGAATACAGACTATATGGACTTTTTTAGCAGTGTTGGCTGCTGTGTTTCTGTTCATTACAGGAGAAGATGTTGTTATTTCAGACAGCTTTCCTGTGATTAATATCGGATGTATTGTCCTTGTTTTGCTGGGAGTACTCAGTATTTTCAGCTTTAAAAACAGAAAAAGACAAATTCTGCTGAATAACATCAGCATTATTATAAACGCTTTGTTGATTGGTGTATTGATGTACTGGTTACTAAAATTATCCGGAGGAATAGATTTTCCTGAGAAGGGTATTGAGCCGGTTTTCTCATTAATTGCGGTGATCTGTCTGCTTATAGCAAACATTTACATCAAAAAAGATGAGAGGCTCGTAAAATCTGTAGACAGACTTCGATAACCTTACAACGATTTTTTGAGTGAGAACAGCTTCTTTTAAGGAGCTGTTTTTTATTTTGTGTAATTTTTAACATTGCCCGTACTTAAGAGACGATTTTACTGTATTTTTTCATTTAAAAACATTACGCATGCAACATTTCCGTTTATATTGCGACAGATTGTTTATAAATTATTAAAAATGAAAAAACTTACTTATCTTACCTTTTCACTTTTCTCTATATTTTCTTTCGCACAGGAAGTTTCTACGGAAAGAGTACAGACTGTTCTTTCAACTCTGGCTTCTGATGAAATGAAAGGCCGCGAAATCGGAACTGCTGAAAATGATAATGCAGCCAATTATATCGCCAAATTATTTAAAGAAAACAATTTAGAGTACTGTACAGGAAATTCTTATCTGGTTCCTTTTGACTACAAAGGAAAAACAGCTTATAATGTTTGTGGCGTTAAAAAAGGAAAAACAGAAAAACTTCTAGGATTTTCGGGACATTTTGACCATATCGGAACCAGCAACAATCCTCAGGACAATATTTATAATGGTGCAGATGATGATGCAAGCGGAATTACCACTCTGGTAGGAATTGCAGATTATTTCAAAAATAAAAAACCGGAGTTTTCTTTGGTTTTCATGGCATTTAACGGAGAAGAAAAAGGAATGTTGGGTTCCAGAGCCATTTCAAAGGATGAGAATCTGAATCCGATTTATGATAAAATGACTGCGCTGTTTAATTTCGAAATGGTGGCAACAGAATCTGCTTTCGGAAAGAACGCTTTGTTCATGACAGGTGATGAATTTTCGGATCTTGATGAATTATTTAATAAAAATGCCGCGAATGGCTTAAAAATAAATCCCGATCCTTATGCTTCAGAACAGCTTTTCTACCGATCAGACAACGTGAGTTTTGTAAAAAAGAAAATTATCGCTCATTCTTTTTCAACGGTTGATATGACTAAAGCGACGCATTATCACCATGAAAATGATGATTTCCACGTTGTGGATTTTAATAATTTAACAACAATAATCAATAATTTCGGGAAAACTTTAGACAAACTTTCGCCAAAGAATTTTGCACCGAAGTATAATGATAAAGTTAGATTTTAAAAGTTAATATAAAAGCTGCCATTCTTCGGGCGGCTTTATTTTTTCCGAAAACTGTAACAAAATAAATGCTGCAGAAACTTATTTTATAAAGTAAAAGGCGATTAAAAATGTCTTATCATTTAAATTACGTAATTTTGCTATCCAATTTTTTCATTGAATGAACGAATATAAAAAAATATTAAAATTCGCAAAACCTCATCAGAAATATATTTTCGGAAGTTTATTTTTCAACTTATTATATTCTGTATTTCAGATTGCTTCATTAGGAACGATTCTTCCTGTTTTGGGCATGCTTTTCGGAACTATTAAAAGAGAAGATTTTGAATCTGCACCTGTATATTCCGGAAATCTTACAGATTTATTTCCGTATCTGAAAAACTATTCCAATTACTATATCCAGACTTTGGTGGATGATTATGGTACGCTGAATGTTTTAGCATGGCTCTGCGTCATCACGGCATTTATGTTTTTGCTGAGGAACCTTTTCAGATATTTAGGATCTTTCCTGTTGATTAATTATCGTGTAGGCGTTACGAAAGATCTGCGCGGAGAAATGTACCGTAAGGTTTTAGCTTTGCCGGTTTCATTTTTTACAGAGAGCAGAAAAGGAGATATGATGTCGCGTATGTCTAATGACGTAGGCGAAGTGGAAGGCAGTATTCTAGGAAGTTTGGTGGAACTGATTAATGCTCCGTTTATGCTTGTGAGTACATTAATAAGTCTTTTCCTGCTAAGTTCTGAATTAACGCTTTTTTCTCTTCTGGTTTTACCGGTGATGGGAACTTTAATCGCGTTAATCGGGAAAAGTCTTAAAAAAGATTCTCATGAAGCGCAGAACGAAATGGGAACGATATTTTCTATTGTTGATGAAACTTTAAAGTCTTCAAAAGTAATTAAGATTTTCAGTGCAGAAAAGATTATGGATAACCGTTTTATGGGTTCTATGCAGAGATGGATCGACAGCTCAATACGATTGGGAAGAAAAAAAGAACTGGCATCGCCGATCAGTGAATTCCTTGGTTCTGTTACTTTCTTAATTATTGCATGGTATGGCGGAAAGCAGATTGTTGTGGAACACAGCATTGCGCCACAGGATTTTTTAGTTTTTTTAGGAATGTTCTTCCAGATTTTACCTCCGGTAAAGAGTTTATCACAATCAATTTCAAACGTACAGAAAGGAGAAGCTTCTTTACACAGAGTATTGGAAATTCTTGAAGCGGACGTGAAAATTGAAGAAGTTGCTAATCCTGTAAGTATTTCAACACTTAATAAAGCTATTGAATTTAAAAATATTGGTTTTTACTACGATAAAGACCATGCTATTCTTAAAAATTTCTCTTTAAGTATTCCTAAAGGAAAAACCGTAGCTCTTGTCGGACAAAGCGGCAGCGGAAAAACAACGATCGCCAATCTTCTGGCAAGATTTTATGATGTTTCTGAAGGTGAAATTCTGATTGATGGTGTAAATATTAAAAATTTAAGGTTAAAAGAATACCGTAAACTTCTCGGGATGGTTACTCAGGAATCTGTATTATTTAACGATACGGTTTACAATAATATTCTGATGGGGAAACCTGAAGCCACAAGAGAAGAGGTAATTGCTGCTGCCAAAATTGCCAATGCAGATAACTTTATTACGAATCTTCCTGACGGATACGATTCTAACATCGGAGATGACGGAGGAAAGCTTTCCGGAGGTCAGAAACAAAGAGTTTCCATTGCAAGAGCTGTATTGAAAAATCCACCGATTATGATTCTGGATGAAGCAACTTCTGCTCTGGACACGGAGTCGGAAAGATTTGTTCAGGATGCGCTCGAAAAAATGATGGAAAACAGAACCTCTCTTGTTATTGCGCACAGGCTCTCCACTATTCAAAAAGCTGACTGGATTGTGGTAATGGAAAAAGGAGATATTGTAGAACAGGGAACGCATCATGATCTTATTGCGAAAAAAGGAGTTTATCACAAACTTGTGGAACTGCAGAACTTCGATTAATATCATAAAAAATATATCAGGAAAGAGTATTTCGAAAGGTTTTAAATTCCTTTGGAAATACTCTTTTCAGGTTAAAAGATTTGATACTTTTCAGCTATACTAAAGTTTATTCAATGTCTCAACCTGCAGCAAAAAAGCCTCAGTAAAAGCAATTACTGAAGCTTTTAGATGTATATTAATTTGTGTTCATTATTGGGTATTTATCCCATTGGTTTCTGCCTGCTTTATTGCCCATGCTAAAGCATTTGCAAAGATGATAGAATTCTGTACCTGCATTCCTCCCAATGCATATCCGTTACCTGCATATCCATACGTTGACTTTTGTACCGGCAAATATCCTCCTGAACTTGGTGCAACAAATGGCTCAATTGTATTACTTGGATATTGATTCCCGTTCGCGTTTTCATTACTTAAAAATCCACCGTCTCCAAACCAGATAAAATTAAGCGAACTGTGTCTTAATCCTGAAATTCCCGTTCTGGGAGTTGTGCTGTTAATTGGCTGTGCATAACTGTAAGGAATAAATCCACTGGTAAGACCTGTAATATTAACCGTTGTAGAAGCGTCTTCTCCCCAGTTCTTTCCTCTCACATCTCCGAAAGGTCCGTTAAGTATCGGATCATTTGTATTTACAAGAGCAT
Source organism: Chryseobacterium sp. VD8 (assembly GCF_037149975.1). NCBI lineage: Bacteria > Pseudomonadati > Bacteroidota > Flavobacteriia > Flavobacteriales > Weeksellaceae > Chryseobacterium > Chryseobacterium sp. VD8. Next base: position 15,917 of record NZ_JBBCQL010000037.1, read on the forward strand.
ATACCGAACCGGCTCCTGCTCCATTAGCTGCTGAAATAGTAGGATCAGAGAAAATTGCGCGCATCATATTTTGGGAAGAAGCAGCATCATCCTCAAACGCAATTACAACCCCTTTATTATTTAAATAATTTGCAATATACCCCGAAGCTGTTGCATCTGGTGTATAAGCATAGCCGATAATAACAATATCCGGTTTTGTGTTCAGTGCTGCTAATAATGTTGCATTAGAAGGTGCACCGCCTAAAGAAGTATGAGTATAGCCGCCAGATTTTATAACACTGGCTGCTGAAGTTCCAAAGTTTGTGGGAGAATCCATTAAACTTCTTGATGGTCCTGTAAAAGCACTGTAGCCGTAAACTGTTTCTAATCCGATGTGTAAAATTTTCTTTGATGGTATTGTCATTATTACCGTTACATTACAGGTAGATTCACCATCCGCACTGTTGGATGTAATCGTCATTACTTTATCAGCTGTGGATGTCGGTTTGCCCGTGCCGGATAATGTTATGTTCTGATTTCCTGTAGCAGTAAATATTCCTGATCCGCTGAAAGAAATTCCGTCTACTGTATTTGTTGTGATAGAATAACTTCCCAACGCCGTTACTGTAACAGGTAGTGTTATCGTATTGCCCGAGCCAAGAGCCGTTCCTTTTGTGTAAACGCCATTTACTGTTGCGCTTCCGCATGAGACAGAATAGGTTGCTGCCGAACTCAGTACATTCACCGTTACTGCCGGTGTACAGCTTACACTTACACCGTTTGCAAACAACTGAACAGTATCAGACTGAACTGCAGAAGGTGTTCCTTGCCCTGCAACCTGCACTGTCTGTATTCCTGTGTTTAGAAAAACACCTGTTGCGTAAAAATTATAACCATTGGTTGTGGTTCCCGTAATCGTATAGCTTCCTTTTTTGGTGACATTTACGGTTACTGTAAGATAATGTGATGTGTTAAGTGTTTTTCCCTGAATATAAGTACCACTGGCTTTTGTATTCGCACAATCTATTGTAAAAACAGACTTTCCTATTTGCCCGCAGACGCTTTTCCATTCATTGTCTGCAAGGCTCCAGTAATTAAGACAGTCTTCTGTAGTATTGTAAACCGTAAGACCGTCATCATTCGCGGGATTGATGGTAATTGCATCCCGCTGTGTTACTGTAAGACGGGGAATTAAAATACCTTTGTTATTATTGACGGAAACAACGTCTAATACAGAATTTGGGTTGGGAGAAGCAGTATTAATCCCTACAGCACCATTGTTTTGGGCGAAAAAGTTTCCGAAAGAGAAGAATAGGGCAAAAAACAGAGTTCTTACCAGAAATTTTGTAGATTTTGTATTCATCATGTTTTATTTATGGATTAAAATTTGAAATAAAATATTTATTTTATAAGCAGAAGCAAAGTTATCATCTATCAGCTCGTTTATTAGCAAATTGTGGCACGCAATATCACGCGTACGTAGTAAAACTTACTGTTTTTCAATATCTGAAGAGAAATCATAATGACGAATAGTTATATCTTCATAAGAAAACTATTAATATTGACATCCGAAGGAATATTCAGTTTTTTTCGTATTCTATATTTTTTACTCTCTACTGCTCTTATGCTGTTATTAGTACACTGAGCAATTTTTTTCGTATCGAAATCCAGTTTCATTAATGCGCAGAAATACAATTCAGAATGAATAAGATTGGGGTTAATCTGTAAAATTCCCGGAATAAAACCCGGAAAGAAAACCTGAAACCTCTCAAAAAACATTACCGAATTTTTCTCTGCCAGTCTGAATATTTCATCAATATTTTCATCGGTAAGCTGATTAGCCTGCATCTGACTTTTCATTAATCTAGAATTGGTCTTCATCAAATCTTCAATGGTTGAATCTTTAATTTGTGTATTTTCGAGAAGTCCATTTATTAACTCGTCTTTTTGGCTTATAAAAACAATATCCATTAAAAAAGAAACGACAGAAAATAAAATGTTAAGCAGCTTTATGGTAGAGTAATCCTTTTCTTTCAAAAACTTACTTCTCGGTAAAAAACTGAAATCAAAGTAAAGGCAGGCAATAAAATTAAAACTGATAAAAAAAGTCAGAAAATAAATTTCTTTTTTGTTTTTTCTGTAATTTAAAAAGAAAGGAATTGCAAAGAGAATACTGAAATAAAAATATTCTACTCCAACTTTTTTTGAACTGTAAATATTAAAAAAACTTACAATAAGGGTAAGTAAAACCAAAATGCCTACTACTCCGAATTTGAGTGTTTTACGAAATGTTGTGGTTTTATCTTTAACTGAGATTAAAAGAATCCAGAATAAGGTAATAGTAATAAGGAATATAGAAATAATAATATCCCTGAAAAAAGTAATAATAAAGATAGCATAGAATAGAAAAAGAAAAAAAAGAAAAAATAAATAACGATTGATAAGTTGGTTATAATCATTTTCAAAATTACTTCTCTCTCCTTTATTGAAGATAAGCTTGTAAATCATTTTATGTTTTTTTATTTGTAGTTCAAGTAGCTATTTGTACAATTATTCTATACAATACCCAAATTATTCTTAGTTATAAACAAATTTTACAGGAACCAACGAATTGATTCTGAAAATAACAATCTTAAAATGATTTGTATTTAAAATAATTGAAGATCAGCTATTTAATTTATCAAAACTCTACATTACAAATATAAATAATTTAATATTTACTATAATTTTGAAAATATTATTTTTTATTTCTAGCAAATCAAAAAAACAACTAATGAATTTTCCTGCAAAATTAGCTATTGCAGTCAGTTTTTAAGTTTTTACCAATACTCAATTCTACTCACGCGTAGTAAAGCGTAGCCTTTTAAATCCTAACAAAAGGTATTTTGGATTTTAAAATTAATTTTAGCCGTTTATCTCTTTTAAATATTCTCTGGGAGATTTGCCCATAATTTTTTTAAAAGCTCTGTTAAACTGAGATTGATGAACGAAGCCTGCACTTGTATAGATAACCTTTAAAGTATATTTTTTATGAATATCTTTTTCAAATTCCTGTATAACAAAATTTATTCTGTAGGAATTGATAAAATCATTAAAATTGGTTTTCCCTTTTTGGTTCAGAGCTGCTGAAATATAAGTTCTGTTGGTGTTTAACGCCTGTGTTAAGTCATAAATACTGGCATTAGAATTCAGGTAAAATTTATCCTTTTCGGTATAATCAATAATCCGTCTGTATAAAAGCATTAATTTATCTTCTTTTACTTCGGAGACGGGTAATAATGGAGTTTCTTTCTCTAAAGTTTCATTTTTCTGTTCAAAATTGTTCTGAATTTTTACACTATTAAATTCTATTGCATAATAGATATGGAATGTTAACAGAAAGAGGAAGAAGAAAAAGTGGAAGTATAAAGAAAATAAATTGTAAATCCAGAGGAAAAAAACAGTATTAACGTCCTTGCTTTTCCAACTCGGGAAACTGTTCCATTCGAAAGAGCTGTACACCAATAGAAATACAACAAAAAAAAATGCAGAATAAAGAAAAGTATATTTAAAATTATTTACATAAGAAAAAGATATAGGGAATAAAATTAAATAAATAAGAGTAATTGGAAAATCCGGAAATTTAGATATTGAATTATATACGATCATTGCCATCTGAACGCAGTTGTTAAAATTGACAAGATGTTTGAATTTGAAATTATTTAAAAAATCAATTTTCCACAGCAAAATCAAAGACGATAAAAAACTTATTAGCGCAAGCAGGGTATTGTATTTGGTAACAATACCATAGAAATAAAAATCTAAAATTTTTATCGTTATAATTACTAAATCTAAAAATAATTTAATCCACAAATATTGTCTGATGAATACCTGACGTTTATTATACAGAATTTCCTTACTATAATTCATAAATATTAAGTGCCTATATACTTTATTAAATAAACAGAAAATTTAAACATAAAATTGTAGTGAAATGGAGTTCTTATTAATGTCTATCAGTATTATAGTATTTATTTTTATTTTTTTCTAATCTATATCTTAATAACTGCTACTTATCTGTTCGATATAAAATGTCTGCAAATTTAACTGCTGCTCACAGTCTCTATTATTTATGAAAGAATCATTTTTAGAATTTGCTTCAATAAAGTATTTAGGATCATAAGTATTAATTCCTACTTGAGCGAAAAAAACTGTTGAAGATATTATAACAGGGGGAATAGTATTTTTTTTCATTGTTGTTCTTAGTGTTGAAATTATAAATAAGCAAAACAAAAATAACAGTTTTAAAATTATGTCACCCAAATGAAATTTTTCCAAGGTGATAAATTAAACTATTTAGTAAAAAACAAAGATAAAAAATGCTATTTTAACAAAACGAAATATTTACAAAAACTGCTGCTATACAATATTTTAGGCAGTAAATGAACTCATTCATCAATCCTCCGTTTATTTTTACATTTTAGTTTTTATTTGTATTTACTTTTACAAATGCATTAAACAATGAGGTTAAAGCAAGTGTATGTATAATATAAATATTAAATACTGCCGTTAAATAATCTCCACTTTTTCATATCAGTATATTATCAAAACTCCAATTGTATTTTACCATATAATTCGTCTTTTAATGAAAGTATTGTGAACTTTATTGAGCAAAGTTTAGACTTTCTTTTATAATAATTTGGTAATAAATAGTCTGCGCTGTTTTTGTTTCAGAACATGTTTGCAAAATCCATTTGGCTCTATCATTTCATGCGCAATGGCTATCAAAAAAAGTCAAAAACAATGAGCAAAAACATTAAAATAAAAGGTAAATTATATCCTTCTACCATAAGTTTAGCAATGAACTTGGTGGGCGGTAAATGGAAAGCTTTGATTTTATACCATCTAAAAGATGGTGAAAGACGCTACACTGAACTTAAAAACGAGATGGATTTTATTACAGATATGTCCTTAAGCTTATATTTAAAACAATTACGTGATGATGGTTTGGTTTCAAGAAAAGTTTACGGAAAGAAACCTCCATTAAAAGTAATCTACAGTTTAACCGATTTTGGTAAAACACTTATTCCTTTACTGGAAGCTATAGATAACTGGGGAAATCTTATATTAGAACAACAAAATAGAAACACCTGATGAAATTTTACCGACCTTATTCCACGAAATTGAGCAGATAGATTGCCAATACATTGATCTGTCATGTTAAAATTAAATAGTTGATTTCGGGATTTCCTTCAACATTATAGTCTTTTCACGGAAAAAGCTCTTAAGGATAAACATTAAGAGCTTATATTTGTTTTCTAAGAACTCAGAACATTATGGAACTCTGAACTGTTCAATTCTGAGATATGCTTTTGTAGTGGGACAGGTACCACTAGGACATGTAGATGCATCTAAACCAATCGCAGCAGCATCATTATTTGAAAACATACACGTTAATACATAGGCAACCTGAGCATTATCATTTGTGGTCCATGTGTAGGTTCTGAACTCAGGCTTATTTCCGTTATAAAGATTCGCAATTCCCCAAGCTGCTAAAACACCTTCCTGAAAAGGACCTCCGAAAGCAGTCCCATCACCTCCATACCACTTTCCTGCCTGAGGAAAAGGATTGTCGCTATAAGCGGCTACAGTAGAACCTCCTGAAATGCGTTGGGTTGAACCATTCCAGAAGATACTCGGCGTACCGGAGTTACTTCTTATCTGTAAGTTTACGCCTGAATTTAGGTTACTAACTCCATCTTGTACAAATATTCTGACAGAAAATTTTCCATCGGGAGAGGTAACATATTTGTGATATCCGGGAGCCGGATCGTTTGTTGAAACCAAAGGTCCCAAAGTGATCGATTGGCTGTATTCAGCAGCAACCTGATCGCCTACTGCAGCACTGCAATTCTGACCACTGGTAAGAAACGGCACTAAACCATTGCCGGAACTTCCCTGTATAGGAAAAGTAATTGCTGTAGGGGAAGAAACAGAAGGCGTGCCCCAGACTGAGAAAGAAAGCTGGCCACTACCTGTTGCAAGCTCTCCCGGAAGAAGTTTTATGTTCAATCCATTTACGGTAACTGTAGTTCCTTCCTGATAAAGACCGCCGTTACCTCCTGTATACGGGATTTTTAAAATCCCATTATAAGCTACCCCGCTGGTATAAGTTGCAGGAGATAAAGTCGCAGCATTGCAGGTTAAAGAAGTTATGGTAGGCGCTTTTGTAGATTGATTATTAATTGTTCTCCATTCGGTTCCATTCCAAAAAACAAATCCTTTATAAGTCAAAGCTGCCGATCCGTTATTATAGACTAACATACTGGTTAATGGATTAGGAATGGTAACAATATCTGTGGTACTTGTAAGAGCAACTCTAGGAATTAAAATCCCTTTATCTGCAGCTGTTAAATCTAATAATGCCGATGTATTCGGAGTTTCAGTTCCAATCCCCAGATTTCCGTTATCTTTAATGACAAATGCGGTATTTAATGGTCTTACGGTAGATCCGTCAGATTTAGTTCCCAGTTTTACCATCTGGTTGGTATTGTCATTTACAAATGCATCATTTGTAAGATCTCCGGCACTGCCTCCCCCGCTTAAACCTACCCAGGAAGAGATTCCGTCCCAATAGTAAAATCCTTTATTATAAATGCCGGAATTGTTTATTAGATATACCAGCTGTCCATTCACAGTACCGTTTACATTCAGTGCTGTAACTCTGGGAACAAGAATACCATCTTTACCGTGTACAACACCGGGAATGGCTACCCCCGCATTTCCGGTATCGTTTTTTCCTCTGATATCCAGCGTCGCCTCAGGAGATGACGTATTAATTCCCACTTGGGCAAAAGAAGAACAACTCAGCCCGATCAGATAAAAAATATAAAAATTTCTCATTTCGTAGTGTTTAAGTTAAGGTTATTAAAAAAGCAGCTAATTACATAAAAGAAAATTAGATGAACTGAATCATGCCGTAATAATGCATAAACTCATTATTATTCACCTGATTATCTCACACTTAATGAGACAAAATTATAGTATATATCAATCTCTACCAATACCTATCATTTTTGATAGGTTAAAATATTTAAAGCTTTTTTTAAATTTAAATTTCAAAAAAATTTGGAAATCCTTTCAGATATTGATTTTTGAAAAAGAAAAAGAGAGGCTGAAAAACCTCTCTGTATTATAATAATTTTGTATCAATTTCTATTCATCCTTCATTCTGGCGATTACATCAAGACCTCCTTTCGTGATATCACCAATTTTACATACAATTTCTGTATCTAAAGGAAGAAATACGTCCATTCTGGAACCGAATTTAATGAAACCGAACTCATGCCCTGCTTTTGCAGTATCGCCTTCATTACAGTAGAAAACAATTCTTCTTGCCACATATCCTGCAATCTGTCTGAAAACCACTTTATGATTGGTTAAACTTTCCACCGCAACGGTTGTTCTCTCGTTTTCCGTAGAAGATTTTTCATGCCACGCTACAAGATATTTTCCAGGATGGTATTTCTTATAAATTACGTTTCCTGAAACCGGATATCGACAGATGTGTACATTCAGCGGAGACATAAAGATAGAAACCTGAATGGCTTTTCCTTTAATAAACTCATCCTCTTCCACTTCTTTTATCATTACTACTTTTCCGTCTACCGGAGCAATCACATTTTCTTTGTGATCGAGAATTTCACGATTCGGAACTCTGAAGAACCAAAATACTAAACTGTAGATCACCAATAAAGGCAGAATGATCACCAACGACCACATTTCAAGAAAATAAATAGCCAGCGCGCCCAAAATGATGAACAGGATAGTCGCAACGGTAATAGTTCCTTTTGATTCTCTGTGTAATTTCATGAGATTAAATAAATTTTTCTAAAATAAAGTACAAATATACGACAGGAACACAAATAATGAAACTATCCAGTCTGTCTAATACGCCTCCATGTCCCGGAATGATGTTTCCGCTGTCTTTCACGGCGAAATTTCTTTTCAGCTGGCTCTCCACCAAATCCCCGATCGGCGCAAAAGCAGCCACCAGAAAACCTACCACCATCCAGTTTCCGCGAAGATCCGGATGATAATGTTCTACAAAGTAAGACAGGATTAAAGTAAGAACAACACCGCCAATATAACCTTCCCATGTTTTTTTAGGAGAAATTTTAGGTGCCATTTTATGTTTACCGAAGAATTTTCCGGTTAAATACGCAAAGGTATCGCTGCTCCAGATCAGGATAAACAGAAACAGTACTTCTAAAGAAAAACTGTTATCATAGCTCGTAAATTTGGGAAGCCCCAAAGCAAAGCTGAAAGGCAGCGCTACATAAATTACCGTGAAAATAAGCTTTCCGCTGTCAAAATATAATTCGTTCGGGAATTTAAATAATGTAACGGCAGCAATCACGATAAGAACCATCGCAAGAATTTCACTGAGCCTGAAATCGAAAAAGAAATCAAAATTGAAATACCTTTTCGAGAAGACATAAAAAATAAAAATCACCAAAGGAAAAACAACAAATCGCTCATAGCCTTTCCCGAATTTCATGATTTTAAAACATTCCCAAGAACCGACTCCCATTAGAAGAGTGATTAATCCGTAATAAAGATATTGCTGCTTTACAAGATCCGGAGAAATACTGTTGATTAGCTGGGCTCCAAGCGGAGTGGTACAAAGAATAATAACTGCTACGTAAACAATTCCTGATAAGGTTCTTTGAATGAGATTTTTGTCCAAGATGTTAAATTTTAAATCTGATGCTTAATCTTCAAGCAACAATAAAAACAGTTTTGTGTTGGTATGGGAAGAAGTATCCATTTTCGACTGTCCACCGCTGATGGAAGTCAGATTTTTGATATTTCCGTTTCTTTTGATCTTTCCCATCGCATCATTCAGGTTGTTCACAATCTGTGAAATATTCGCCATGATGATAATTTTATCCGGCAGTCTGGAAGAATGATAATGAAGGATATTATTGTGAGAAAGCATAATTCTTCCGTCGTACGCAATAAGATATTCGCAGGTAATGAAACTTGCATCGTTATTGCTCTGGAGTTCGGAAGTATAAGGCGTTTTTACGACATTCAGGAAATTCTGAAGGTCTTTATCCCAACAGAACATATTACGTATTCCTTCAATTTTAATAATCTGGTTCAAAGTCTGTAACGCCTCCGCTTCATCTGCACAGTAATTAAAAAAACCTCCGGAATGCGTAAACAGTTGGGCAAACTTATAATCGAGATCCGCATTTTTCAGCGAATCCCCTAGCTTTTCCAGGCTTTGTCTTTCATCCTGCTCCGGCTGGTTCGTAAGTTTGCTTACAATCTTCTTAAATAAATTCAATTTGATCTATTTTTAGTCAACTTTATACAAAAATATAAATTAATCATATAGAAATCCAAAAACATACCGAGAAATATAAAAAAACCCGACAATTTCAGAACTGTCAGGTTTTGTGTTATTTAAATTTAAAGAAATTTTAAAGTTGTGTCGGGCTTTCAGGAGCCTGAATTTCACTGTCTCCTTCTTTTTCTTTAGTCAGAATCTGTTCTTGTGGTTCCTTCCCGTCCGGAATTGTATTGGTAACAGGTTTTTCCGTTAATTCAGGATCCCATGCTCTCTTTCCGAAAATTTCTTCAAGGTCTTCGCGGAAGATCACTTCTTTTTCTAAAAGCTTATTCGCCAGAGCATCAAGCTTATCTTTATTTTCAGTTAAAATCTGAACCGCTCTGTCATACTGATTTTCGATAATTCCTTTGATCTCAATATCAATTTTCTTCGCAGTTTCTTCAGAATAAGGCTTTCCGAAAGAATATTCAGACTGACCTGAACTGTCATAATAAGAGATATTCCCGATATTCGGACTCAAACCATAAATGGTTACCATTGCCTGAGCTCTTTTGGTTACACTTTCAAGATCTGAAAGCGCTCCGGTGGAAATATTATTGAATATCACCTGCTCTGCTGCTCTACCTCCCAATGTTGCACACATTTCGTCCAACATTTGCTCTGTAGTTGTTAACTGTCTTTCTTCCGGAAGATACCAAGCTGCTCCTAAAGAACGCCCTCTCGGAACAATCGTTACTTTCAATAGCGGTGAAGCGTGTTCTACCAGCCATGAAATCGTAGCATGTCCTGCTTCATGATAAGCAACTCTTCTTTTTTCAGAAGGTTTGATGGCTTTATTTTTCTTTTCAAGACCACCGATAATTCTGTCTACCGCATCAAGGAAATCCTGTTTCGTTACCGAAGCGTGGTTGTTTCTCGCTGCAATTAAGGCTGCTTCATTACAAACATTCGCAATATCTGCTCCACTGAATCCCGGTGTTTGTTTTGCCAGAAATTCTCTGTCTACAGTATCATCAAGTTTGATTTTCTTTAAATGAACATCAAAAATCTGTCTTCTTTCGTGCAGTTCCGGAAGGTCTACATAAATGGAACGGTCAAAACGTCCGGCTCTCATTAACGCTTTATCCAGAATATCCGCTCTGTTGGTAGCAGCCATTACGATAACATTGGTATCGGTTCCGAAACCATCCATTTCAGTTAATAACTGGTTCAGCGTGTTTTCTCTTTCGTCATTTCCGCCAGAGAAATTATTTTTTCCTCTTGCACGTCCGATGGCGTCGATCTCATCAATAAAGATAATCGCAGGAGATTTTGCTTTTGCCTGAGCAAAAAGGTCTCTTACTCTTGAAGCTCCTACCCCAACAAACATTTCCACAAAATCTGAACCTGAAAGCGAGAAGAAAGGAACTTTCGCTTCTCCGGCTACTGCTTTTGCCAATAATGTTTTACCGGTTCCCGGAGGCCCTACTAAAAGAACTCCTTTCGGAATTTTACCTCCCAGTTTGGTATATTTTTCTGAGTTTTTAAGGAAATCCACCACTTCCTGAACTTCTTCTTTCGCTCCTTCAAGACCTGCAACATCTTTAAACGTTACCTGAATTCTTTCTTTTTCATCAAAAAGTTTTGCTTTCGACTTTCCGATGGAGAAAATCTGTCCGCCGGGTCCGCCTCCGCTTCCCATTTTTCTGAAAAGAAGGAAATAAAAGATCCCTAGAATCGCAATCCAGATTAATGCCTGAATTAAAAAGCTCGTTAACGGGCTTTCGCCTTCCGCATAATCTTTAGACGTTTTTATCGCCGGATTTTGCATTCTGATGGCATCAAATTTTTCAAGGAAAAGTCTGAGATCTCCATATTTAAGCGAGTAATCTGCCTTTGGAGCCATTACAAGACCCGAAAAAGGATTCGATTTGTCGTCTTTTTTTACAGTTGCTGTTTTCGCAGCCTGTGTTAAAAATACATCGGCTTTCTGAGCCTGTTTGTCAATTAAAACTCTCTGGACTTTTCCTGCCTGCATTTCTCTGAAGAAACCATCTTCATCGATTGTCTTACCGCTGCTGTCGCCCATAGAATTGGCTACAAAGAACAGCACAAGTGCCACAATCATGATAGGAAAAAACC